>CALMAR010000136.1 GCA_937859855.1 uncultured Kineosporia sp. | reverse complement strand
CGCCGCTGCGCGCCGTAGGTCGGGCGGTACAGCGAGACTGAGCGGCCCAGAACCTGTTCCAGCCGGTCCCTGCCTTCCCGGATGAACCCGGTCGCACGACGTGCCGGCATCGTCGCGAGCCGCGCGTGGTCGATGCCGTGCAGGGCCACCTCGTGCCCCTCGGCGACCATCCGGCGGATCAGCGCCGGGTGCCGCTCGGCCCGCTCGGCCAGCACGAAGAAGGTCGCGCCGTGCCCGGCCAGCCGGTCCAGGACGCGCGGGGTGTGCTCCGGGTCGGGCCCGTCGTCGTAGGTCAGGCTCACCACCGGCCGGTCGGTGGCGACGCAGACCAGGCTGCTCAGCGGCAGCAGGGCGGCCCGGCCGTAGCGGAGCACAGCGCCCGGGGCCGGCAGCGGTCGGTCACCGGTCTCGAAGGCGCTGACGTACCCGCGGCGGACCAGCACCGGCGCGGCGGCGGCTGCAGCGGGGCTCATCCCGGTGACGATACGGCCGACGGCTGGATACCGGGCGGTTCTGCGCCGATGTGAACCCCGACGGGTGTGGGATGGACCCGCAAGCACCGGAGCGCAGGAGGTCTGATCAGTGTCCACGCAACGCGTCGGCATCGTCGGCGGAGGCATTCTCGGGCTGGCGGTCGGCCGCCGGATCGCGGAGCAGTTCGCCGGCACCGGGGTGACCGTGCTGGAGAAGGAGGACCGGCTCGCCGCCCACCAGACCGGCCACAACAGCGGCGTGGTGCATGCCGGGCTGTACTACCCGCCGGGCTCGCTCAAGGCCACGCTGTGCCGGCGTGGGGTGAACCTGCTGCGGGAGTACACCCAGGAGAAGGGCCTGCCGTACCAGGAGTGCGGCAAGCTGGTGATCGCCGTGAACGAGGCGGAACGGCCCGCGTTGGAACGGATCTGGCAGCGGGCCGAGGCCAACGGCGTCCCGGGTGTCCGCCGGCTGGAGGGCGAGGCGCTGCGGGAGCTGGAGCCGCACGCCACCGGGGTGGCCGCGATCCACTCCCCGCACACCGCGATCACCGACTACGTGGCGATCAGCCGGGCCTACGGCGAGGACATCACCGAGGCCGGCGGCACGATCGAGCTCGGCTTCGCGGTGACCGGGATCGAGCAGACCTCGGCCGGGGTGACGGTGCGCTCCGCGGGCCGCTCGCTGACCTTCGACCGGCTGGTGATCTGCGCCGGGCTGCAGTCGGACGTCGTGGCGCGCTGGGCCGGTGACGACGCCGGCCCCGCCATCGTGCCCTTCCGGGGCGAGTACTTCCGCCTGGTGCCCGAACGGGCATACCTGTGCAAAGGCCTGATCTATCCGGTGCCGGACCCGAACTACCCTTTCCTGGGAGTGCATTTCACCAGAAGGGTGGACGGTTCGGTCGACGTCGGCCCGAACGCCGTGCTGGCCTTCGCCCGGGAGGGGTACCGGCGCGGCACGGTGCGCCCGCGCGAGCTGGCCGCGGCCATCGCCTGGCCCGGGTTCCGCAGGCTTGCCGCCAAGCACTGGCGGATGGGCGTCGAGGAGATGGCCGGTTCGCTGAGCAAGCGGCTGTACCTGCGGCGGGCCCAGGCGTACGTGCCGGAGGTGACGGTCCGGGACATCGTGCCCGCAGCGGCCGGCGTCCGGGCCCAGGCCCTGGACCGTGACGGCAGCCTGGTCGACGACTTCCGGATCTCCCGCCTGGACCGGGTGCTGGCGGTGCGCAACGCGCCGTCCCCGGCCGCGACGTCGTCCCTGGCCATCGCGGAACACATCACCGAGCAACTGCGCGAGCAACTGGTCACGCTCCGGTCCTGAGCCGGGCGCCCGGTCACGGGTCCGCCCTCCCGGCGGTCACGCCGTCGTACAAACGCCCCACCGGCCGGTGTCCCAGGGGCGTCGGGCGTGCCCGGACGGCGGATCTGCGTCAGGCTCGACACCAGGCACGGATGCCGGCCCCTCCACCGCGTGACGCCGCCGATGCGGCCGCGGCCGACGGGCATCCGGATGATCGTCACCTCGGTCGAACGGGCAGAAACCGAACCGATCATGCAGCGCGCCGGATCGCGGCTTTCCGGTGCATCCGTACGTTTCCTGCCGCTCGCCGGCCGCTACGACAGGGGCGACTGTTACTACAGAGAGTGAGGAGATTGGCCAACTACGGTTGTTGACGCCCGCTTCACTCGTGACCTGATGGCCAAACCGCAACGCCTCTGGTCTGCAAGAACGTACGGTTAGGAATCGCAGCGTGGGGGCGCGGCAACAGATGGTCACTTTGGGAG
The DNA here is from genome assembly GCA_937859855.1 of uncultured Kineosporia sp. The sequence continues at coordinate 6,226 of CALMAR010000136.1, read as the reverse complement.
GGCATAGACCCGTGACACTCCGCGATCAGATCGGGAGGCCGGGCCGGCGTGGTGGGGCACCCGGTTCGGCGGTGGACGCGCGGCGCGTGATCGACGTCCGGACGGCGGTGAGCGTTCCGCCGGGACTGGACCTGCCGCACGTCCTGCGCGTCGAGCAGCGGGCACCGCAGCGCCAGCTCGAGGACGACGACCCGCCCGCCGGCTCCTGGACCGGACCGCTGGTCCGCCTGGGCGTCCGGCCGCTGCTGGTGCTCCTGGACGTCGTCGCGTGCCTGGTCGGGGCTCTGGCCACCAGCGGCCTGCGACCGGTGATGTTCCTGTTCACGCTGGTCCTGCTCGGCGTCTACGCCCTCGGCGGGCTCTACCGGTCCAGGCTGGCCCCCTCGATCCTGGACGACCTGCCGCAGATCTCCGGCCGACTGCTGGTCGTGCTGGCCCTGACGATGACCGCCCAGCTGACCCTGAACCAGTTGCGCTGGGAGTACGAGCTGGTCGACTGGAAGCTGCTGATCGCCACGGCGGTCACCGGCGTGGTCGGGGTCTGCCTGCGCGCCACCGCCTACAGCCTGGTGCGGCATGCCCGGCGCACCGGCCGGATCGCCCACCGCACGCTGATCCTCGGCGCCGGGCGGGTCGGCACCTACCTGGCCGAGTCGCTGTCCAGCCACCCGGAGTACGGGCTGCAGCCGATCGGCTTCCTGGACATCGAGCCGCCCCGGGACGCGGCCACGCCCTCGCACCGGATCCTCGGCCGCCCCGAGCAGTTGGTGCAGGTGCTGCTGGACCACCAGGTGCGCAACGTGGTGGTCGCCTTCGGTTCGATGCCCGAGTCCGAGATGGTCGGCATCATCCGCACCTGCGACCGGCTGCACTGCGAGATCTTCGTGGTGCCGCGGCTGTTCGAGCTGCACCACGTCGGCGACGACATGGACACGGCATGGGGGATGCCGCTGATCCGGTTGCGCCGGGCGGCGTACCGCACCCGGGCCTGGCAGGTGAAGCGCGCCGTCGACATCTTCGTCTCCACCTTCGCGCTGCTGCTGCTGTCCCCGCTGCTGCTGCTGGTCGCGCTGGCGGTTCGGCTCGAAGGCGGGCCCGGCGTGCTGTTCCGGCAGGAGCGCGTCGGCCTGGACGGTCGGCACTTCGAGCTGCTGAAGTTCCGCTCGCTGAAGCCGGTGGACGACTCGGAGTCGGCCACGAACTGGAGCATCGCGCACGACAACCGGCTCGGCCCGGTCGGCCGGTTCCTGCGCCGCTCGTCCGTCGACGAACTGCCTCAGCTGCTGAACATCCTGCGTGGCGACATGAGCCTGGTCGGTCCGCGGCCGGAGCGCCCGCACTTCGTGGCCACCTTCCGCCGGCAGCACCCGCACTACGTGGCCCGGCACCGGGTGCCCTGCGGGCTGACCGGCATGGCCCAGGTGAACGGCCTGCGCGGTGACACCTCGATCGCCGAGCGGGCCCGGTTCGACAACTACTACATCGAGAACTGGTCCCTCTGGCTGGACGTGAAGATCCTGCTCCGCACCGCGATGTCCGTGATCCGTGCGGAAGGTGCCTGACCCCGAACGCCCTGCACACACCGACGAGCCGTGCGAGGAATACGTGAGCAAGCAGAACCAGACCCTGGACGTGGCCGAGATCCCCGTCGTCATCCTCTGCGGCGGGATGGGCACCCGGCTGCGCGAGGCCAGCGGCGACAAGGTGCCGAAGCCCCTGGTCGACATCGGCGGACGGCCGATCCTGTGGCACATCATGAAGATGTACTCCAGCCACGGGTTCCGGAAGTTCGTGCTGTGCCTGGGATATCGTGGCGACCAGATCAAGCGGTACTTCCTGGACTACCGGGAGAGCCTGTCCGACTTCACCCTCACCCACGACGGCGCCGAGCCGCGGTACCACTCCTCGGCGGCGGTCGAGGACTGGGAGATCACGTTCGTGGAGACCGGGCTGGAGACCGCCACCGCGGCCCGGGTGAAGCGGGTCGCCAAGCACCTGACCGCGGACTCGTTCATGCTGACCTACGGCGACGGCATCGGTGACGTCGACCTGACCGCGCTGGTGGCGAAGCACCGCGAGCTGGGCCGGATCGCAACCGTGACCGCCGTGCACCCCGCCAGCCGGTACGGCGAGATGCACGTGGACGGCGACGCCGTCACCGAGTTCAACGAGAAGCCGACGCTGGCGACCGGCTGGGTCAACGGCGGGTTCTTCATGTTCGAGCGGCTCTTCATCGACAAGTACCTCTCCGACGTCGAGGACTCGGTGATGCTCGAGTCCGCCCCGCTGCAGCAGATCGCCCGCGACGGCGAGCTGTCGATCAACGGTCACGAGGGCTTCTGGATGGGGATGGACACCTACCGCGACTGGACCGAGCTGAACAAGCTCTGGGACGGCGGCCAGGCGGCGTGGAAGACCTGGCAGGACTGAACCTCTCGCACGCCATCACGAAAGCTGAGGAGAGCACCGCCATGAAGATCCTGGTCACCGGAACCGAGGGCTACCTCGGTTGCCTCGTGGCACCCGAGCTGATGCGCCGCGGGCACGACGTCCTCGGCGTGGACACCGGGTACTACCGGGCGGGTTGGCTGTACAACGGGGTGCACGCGACCGCCCGAACGCTGGCCAAGGACATCCGGCACGTCACCCTGGCCGACCTCGAGGGCGTCGACGCGATCGTGCACATGGCGGAGCTGTCCAACGACCCGCTCGGCGAGCTGCTGTCCGAAGTCACCTACACGGTGAACCACGGCGGATCGGTCCGGCTGGCGGAACTGGCGATCCAGGCCGGCGTCCAGCGGTTCGTCTACATGTCCTCGTGCAGCGTCTACGGCGTCGCGGGCGGCACCGTGGACGAGACCAGCCCGGTCAACCCGCAGACCGCCTATGCCGATTGCAAGACGCTGGTCGAGCGGGACCTGAGGAAGCTCGCCTCGGACGACTTCTCGCCCACGTTCATGCGCAACGCCACGGCCTTCGGCGCCTCACCGCGGCAGCGTTTCGACATCGTGCTGAACAACCTGTCCGGGCTGGCCGCCACGACGGGCCGGATCGCGATGAACAGCGACGGGACGCCGTGGCGCCCGCTGGTGCACGCTCTGGACATCGCCAAGTCCATCTACTGCGCGCTGGAGGCCCCGCTGGAGGCGGTCCACAACGAGACCTTCAACGTCGGCAGCAACGAGCAGAACTACCAGGTCCGCACCATCGCCGAGACGGTCGGGGCGGAGTTCCCCGGCTGCGAGGTCAGCTTCGGTCCGGCCGGTGGCGACAACCGCAGCTACCAGGTGAACTTCGACAAGATCAGCTCGCAGCTGCCGGGCTTCTCCTGCGACTGGGACGCCGCCAAGGGCGCCCGGCAGCTGCACCAGGTGTTCGACGCGATCGGGCTGGACGAGGCCACCTTCACCGGCCGCGGCCACACCCGGCTGAAGCAGCTGGAACACCTGATCGCCACCAAGCAGCTGGACGCCGACCTGTTCTGGACCTCGGAGGCGATGGCCCAGTGATCATCACCAGGACCTCGATCCCCGACGTCGCGATCATCGACCTGGAGCTGCGCGAGGACGACCGCGGCTTCTTCGCCCGCACCTTCGACCGGGCCGAGTTCGAGGCGGCCGGCCTGAGCCCGGCGGTCGAGCAGTGCAACGCCTCGTTCAACCACCGGGCCGGCACGCTGCGCGGGATGCACTACCAGTTGGCCCACGCACCCGAGGTCAAGCTGGTCCGCTGCATCCGCGGCGCGATCGTCGACACGATCGTGGACATGCGGCCCGAGTCACCGACCTACCTCCAGCACGTCTCGGTCGAGCTGACAGCCGAGAACCGGCGCGCGCTGTACGTTCCGGCGATGTTCGCGCACGGCTACCAGACCCTGGTGGACGGCACCGAGGTGACCTACCAGGTGACCGGGAAGTACACGCCGGACGCCGAGCGCGGCCGGCGTCACGATGACCCGGCCCTGGGCCTGACCTGGCCGCTGCCGGTGAGCGTGATCAGCGCCAAGGACGCGGCGTGGCCGTTGCTGGAGGGCGTCTCTTCGTGATCATCGTGGACAGGGCGCTGCGGGAGCGCCAGGCCGCGGGCAACCCGATCCGGGTGGCCCTGGTGGGGGCCGGATTCATGGGCCGCGGCGTCGTCAACCAGGTGGTCAACTCCGTTCCGGGGATGGAGTTGTCGGCCATCGTCAACCGCACCGCGGCCAATGCCGAGCGGGCGTACACCGAGGCGGGGGTGACGGGCTGGCAGCAGGTCGACGACGCGGCCGCCCTGGATGCCGCCGTCGCCCGCGGCGTCCCGGTGATCACGTCGGACCACCGTGCCGTGACGGAGTCGTCCAGGATCGACGCGATCATCGAGGCGACCGGGAACGTCGAGTACGGCGCGCACGTGGTGACCGCCGCGATCGAGGGCGGCAAGCACGTCGTCCTGCTCAACGCCGAGGTCGACGGGACGGTCGGTTCGGCGCTCAAGGCGCGGGCCGACAAGGCCGGCGTGGTGCTGTCGGGATGCGACGGTGACCAGCCCGGCGTCCAGCTCAACCTCTACCGGTTCGTGGTCGGGATCGGCCTGACCCCGCTGGTCTGCGGCAACATCAAGGGCCTCCAGGACGAGTACCGCACGCCCACGACGCAGCGGTCCTTCGCCGAGAAGTGGGGCCAGGACCCCTACATGGTGACCTCGTTCGCGGACGGCACGAAGATCTCCTTCGAGCAGGCGATCGTCGCCAACGCCACCGGGATGACGGTGGAGCGGCGTGGCATGCGGGGCTCCGAGCACTCCGGCCACGTCGACGAGCTGACCGGCGCCTACGACGTCGAAGCCCTGAAGGCAGCCGGCGGCGTGGTCGACTACGTGGTCGGGAGCAGGCCCGGGCCGGGCGTCTTCGTGCTGGCCACGCACGACGACCCCAGGCAGCGGCACTACCTGAACCTGTACAAGCTGGGCGAGGGACCGCTGTACAGCTTCTACACCCCCTACCACCTGTGCCATTTCGAGGTCCCGCTCACGGTCGCCCGGGCCGTGCTGTTCGGCGACGCGGCGCTGCAGCCGCTGGCCGGACCCAGCGTCGAGGTGGTGACCACCGCCAAGCGCGACCTGCCGGCCGGTCACACCCTGGACGGCCTCGGCGGCTACGACAGCTACGGCGTCGCGGAGCGGGCCGACGTCACCTCGGCCGCGAACCTGTTGCCGATGGGGGTCGCCGAGGGCTGCGTGACCACCCGCGCCATCGCCCGGGACGAGGTGCTCGGCTACGCCGACGTCACGCTGCCGCCGGGCCGCCTGGTCGACGCGCTGCGGCAGGAACAGGCCGCGCTCTTCCCTGCCTGATCAGTTCTTCCGGAACAGCTTCCGGAAAGCCTCGCCGCTGTCGGGGAAGGCGGACATCAGGCTGTGCCGGGCCTGCGGCAGGTTGACCTCGAAGTAGGCCTGATACGCCACATTGTTGGCGGGGTCGGCGATGAAGGCGTGCATCCGGCGGATGAAGTAGGGGTCGTCCAGGCCGCCGTGCCCGTCCTGCCGGCCCCACAGGCCCCATTCCGGCAGCGACATGGGCCGGTTCTTCGACTTGGCGAAGTCCGACCAGAAGGCCAGCCCGTGCTGGCCGCCGTACAGCCGCTGCCAGACCCGCTTCTGGCGTGCCAACCGGCAGGAACCGTCGCACGACGCCGGGTACGGGTAGGTCTGCGGGTCCCAGGAGACGTCGTAGACGTCGACACCGACGTAGTCCACGTAGCTGTCGCCCGGGTAGTAGGCCGCGCCGTCGTACGTGGTCTCGCCGACGTTGACGTTCCAGTCGAACCGGAAGTCCTGGCCGGGCACCGAGCGCATCGCCCTGACGACGTGCCGCCAGTACGCGGTGAACGTGGCCGGATTGCTCGTCTGCCATTGCGAGCTGCCGAGATTGAACTCCCAGCCGAGCCGGATGACCGCGTCCTCCTGGCCGCCCCTGACCAGGTTGCGGGCCAGTGCCCGGTAGTGCTTGTCGTAGCTGCCCCTCGCCCCCGCCGCCATCGTGGCGTGGCCGCTCTCGGGCAGCAGCGGGGTGGAGATCACGATCCGGTACCGGCTGCCGGACCAGTGCTCGATCAGCTCGTGCGGGTCCGAGACCTCGCTCCAACTGCCGCGCTCGGTGAAGTCGAGGACGTAGTCGACGTCGCGGCCGAGCCACCGCTCGAAGCCGCCGATCTGGCCGCGCTGCGGCGGCTCATCCGGATCAAGATTC
>CALMAR010000135.1 GCA_937859855.1 uncultured Kineosporia sp. | reverse complement strand
TACGCACCGCCATCATTGCCCCGGTGTCGGCGGGCGCCGCGGCGAGGCGGCGGCGTTGCCGGGCGATCATCCGGGCCGGGTCGGCGCAGAACTCGGCCACCACCGCCCGGCTCGGCCCGCTGGTGGCTGATCTGGTGAGCGGCGCCAGCACCGGCGGCGGTATCAGCGAGATTCCGGTGGTGACAGCGTCCAGAACCAGTTCGGCCACCGTACTGGTGCGCACCCGGGCCGCTAACGGACCCGGGCGGGCGAAGCTCACCGAGCCCCGTCCGTCATCCAGCCGCAACCGCCGGGTGCCCTGCTCGGTCAGCCCAACCCCGGACGCTCCACTGATCAGCACCAGAGCGGCTATCAGAGCCACTGCGGCGCAGAGCTTTCCGGGCAGAGACAGGCTGATTCCCAGTGCAGTCCAAGCCTCACTCAGTCGCGATACCGGCGCCGGATCACCGGCCACCTCGAGGACGGCGCCGGTCACGATCAGCAGTGCGGCGGCCCTCTCCATCGCCCTGATCGAGCGGACGAAAGGCCCCGGCCCGCATCACCCGGACCAGGGTCGCCGCCGCCCGGCCTCGCGAACGGGCCTGCGACACCGGCTCTCCGGCGTCGCGCAGGTGAGCGCCCAGCACCAGGAGCACATCCCGGGTGCTGTAGGTGAGCAGGCAGCAGGCCGCCCAGACGCCGGAGATGAGAAAGCCGGAGGCCGTCCAGCCGGCCTCACCCGGTCCAGTGATGCCCAGCGTCCACTGGTCGGCGGCTGCGGCCGGAGAGAAGGGATATGGAAGCCGGTCAGTACCCGGCTCGTCGGCCATTCGCAGGCGCCGGGTGTCGATCAGGAGAGCGGTGCAGGCCAGGGCCACCAGCATCGCGACTTTCACCCCGGTGCTGGATCCGATCAGCGCCACAAAGGCCAGAACCGGCAGCACCGCCCCGCTCACCCGCCAGGCGGCGGCCATCCATTGGCCTCCGCTGCTGAACCGCGCGCCCTGCCGGAACGCGACGGTACCGACCCCGATCGAGCCACCAAGCAACACAAAGTCCAGGAACCAGCCACCGGATCCGGATGCACCGGTCGTAACCGGGCCGGAGATCGAAAGAGCCCCCTTCTGCACCGCCTGATAACCCAGGCCGAGCGTGCCACCGATCAGCAGCCAGTCGGAGGCCGCGAATCGCCGGACCCGGCCGGGAAAGGCGATCGCCAGGACCGGCAGCAGAAGGGCGAGGACGGAAACCTCACCCACGTGCCCGGTCAGGAGCAGTCCCGCTGCCGTCAGTACGGCCCAGACCACGGCCGAGGCGAAGCAGGCCAGAGTGGAGCGCCACGACAGAGTTCGGGTCCGGACCAGCGCGAACCAGCCGACCAGGAGCAGGAATGTCCCTGCGAATGACCGCAGACCGGGCCGCAGCTCGGGCCTGGCCACGGCGACGATCAGGAGAATGGCGGCCGCCAGCCAGCTCAGTCCGGCCCGCGCCCGGGCCCGGACTGGCGCTCGATCGACCTGCTCAGCTTCACGTCGCTGACGGCGGAACTGCTGCCGCTCCCACCATTCCAGCCCGTCGGGGGCCGGTGCATGGTTCGAGAGAGTGGTGCTCACGGCTCCCTCACACCGGCGATCCGAATTCCGGGGACAGGTGCAATATAGGCGTATCGGGACGATCGGCGGGGCCGGCGCCGCGTCTGTAAAGAGATGGAAACCTGATCAGCTCAGGGAATCTCAGCCGCAGCCTGATCTGAGCTGGCGTCAGTGTCTGGGCCGGGGATGGGAACAACGTACTTGGCGGCGGCCGCTCGGGCGGCCTCGGAGCTGGGCCCGGGCTGCGGGACGAACAACACCTCGCGGTAATACCTCAGCTCCTCGATGCTTTCCCGGATGTCGGCCAGCGCCCGGTGTCCACCGTGCTTGGAGGGCGAGGCGAAGTAGGCCCGGGGGTACCACCGCCGCGCAAGCTCCTTGATCGAGGAGACGTCAACGATCCGGTAGTGCAGATGCTGTTCAAGAGCAGGCATGTCCCGGGCCAGGAATCCCCGGTCGGTGCCGACCGAGTTTCCGGCCAGCGGGGCCTTGCCGGGTTCAGGCACCCATTGCCGGATGTAGTCCAGAACTGCCTGCTCCCCCTGCGCCAGGGTCACCCCAGACGGCAGTTCGCTCAGCAGTCCCGAGCTGGTGTGCATTGCCCGGACAACGTCCACCATGTCCCGGACCGTCTCATCCGGCGGCCGGATCACCACGTCGATGCCGGGGCCCAGGACATTCAGCTGAGAATCGGTCACCAGCGCGGCCACTTCGATCAGTGCGTCGGTGTGCAGATCTAACCCGGTCATCTCGCAATCGATCCAGACGATCCGGTCCTGCGAGCGCTCGTTACTCATCGTGGCCACGGCGGGTACTCTACGCGGGCCGGCTCGCCGGTAGCCTCGATCCGTGACCCAGCCCTATCAGCCGGCCCGGCCCTCCGGCCTGGCCGCCGGCGCTCCGCTCGTGCAGCCGCGCCGTCCGCGGTTGTTCTCGTTCCTGGGCCGGGTCGCCCTGATCGTCGTGCTGGCTGGTAGCGGCCTGCTGACCCTGCTGGCGATCACTCAGGAGACCGGTTCACTGGGGGCACTGACCGGAGGGGTGCTGGCGGCGATCCCGGTCTTTCCGGTGATCGCGACGTTGCTCTGGCTGGACCGCTACGAAGCGGAACCGCCCGCCCTGCTGGCGCTCGCCTTCGGGTGGGGTGCGGGAGTGGCCACCCTGGGCGCGTTAGTGATCAACACGGCGTCGCTGGTGGCGATCAAGAATGCCGGCGGCGATGTCTCCACCACAGCGGTCCTGGTGGCGCCGGTGGTCGAGGAGGCGTTCAAGGGCGCTGCCGTGGTGGTCATCCTGATGCTGCGGCGGCGTGAATTCGACGGTGTCATCGACGGAATCGTCTATGCCGGCATGTCCGGTATCGGGTTCGCCTTCGTCGAGAATGTTCTTTACCTCGGCCGGGCGATGGCCGAATCGGGCAGCGGCAGCACAGTTTTCGTGTTCGTGCTGCGGTGCATCGTGTCGCCGTTCGCGCATCCGCTGTTCACTGCGGCGACCGGCATCGGGATCGGCTTGGCGGTGCGTAGCCGCAGCCCGGCGGTGAAGCTGTTCGCCCCGCTGCTCGGCTACGCCACTGCTGTCGTGTTGCACGGCATCTGGAATCTGACCGCCGCATCCGGCTTCGCCGGCTTCGTCTCCGCCTACGTGGTGTTCCAGATCCCGGTCTTTATCGCCTTCGCCTCACTGGCGCTGTACGCCCGGCGTCGCGAGGGCCGGCTGATCGCCCGGCATCTGGCCGTCTACGGCAGTACCGGCTGGCTGACCCCGGCCGAGGTGGCGATGCTGGCGTCGCTGCCGGCCCGGCGTGAGGCGCGGGACTGGGCGATGCGTACCGGTGGGCGTCCGTCCCGGGCGGCGATGCGTGACTTCCAGGAAGTGGCCAGTGAGCTGGCGTTTCTGCGCGAGCGGATGGCCAACCGGGCAGCCGCGCCGGACGCCCGCCAGCAGGAGTACGCAATGCTGGCATCCCTGTCGGCATTGCGCTCGGACTTCCTGCCGAGGTGGTCCATCCAGCCCTGAACCGCAGCGGTGGCCGGGCTCCGCCCCGACCCCGGCCACGCAGCGGAGGGCTGACTGGAGTCAGCCCAGGAACTGGTCGAAGTCGCCCGCCTTGACCCCCGCGAGCATCACGTTGATCTCGTGCTGGGTGTACACCAGCGCCGGGCCCTGCGGGAATCGGGAATTACGGACGGCGACCGAGCCGTCGTCCAAGCGGGCCAATTCAACGCACCCATTGTCGCCACTGAACGAACTCTTGAGCCACGTAACCGCCGTCAGATCGGCGGCGCGCATGCCGTTGTGAACGCTGGACACAGCTGTCTCCTCTGCAGGCATGAGCACGAAAACGGTGCCCCAGGGCCGTCGTGCTCGGTTGGCGGGCCACAGACCCGCACCGATGGTGAGTACTGGATGTCCGCCACCCTTGACGGCTCATCCGCCTTACCCATTGCGGTTCATTTTGAAACACGCACTGGGCGGCAGCCGCACTATGTCATTGATCGCCGGGTTTTCGCAACTAAATGTGATTCCTCATGTGCAAGGTGTCAGAGCGCGTGCACAGTGAGAAAGGAGTGAAGGTCTGGCTCACAAACTCTTGAGCAGTTCCTCGAAGATCTCGCGGGTTCGCTCGGGCGGAAGGGCATCCACACAGAGCCGGTCCATGATCCGGCTGTACTGCTCCACGTACTCACGCTTGTCCAGGAAGGACGCGCTGAACATTTGAGGCACATACACCAGGTCGGCCAGGTCGGGCTCGGGAAAGCGCAGGATGCTGAAAGCTCCGCCGTCGCCGGCGTGACTGCCGATCGAATAGGGCATGACCTGAACCACGATGTGCGCCATGCTCATCAAGTCGAGCACGTGCTGGATCTGTTCACGCAGCACCCCGATCCCGCCGTGCGGCCGGTGGATGGCTGCCTCGTCAATCACCGCCCAGAACTGCACCGGATTGGGCCGGCGCAGCGCCTCCTGGCGTTGCATCCGCAGGGTTATTCGCCGGTCCATCTCATCCTCGGAGATGCCGGGCATGCTCGCGGTCATCACCGCGCGTGAATAGGCGGCGGTCTGCAGCAGACCCGGCAGGAACTGGATCTCGTAGCTGCGGATCATCGACGCCGCGGACTCCAGGCCGATGTAGGTCTGGAACCAGCCGGGCATCACCGCGTCGAAGGCATGCCACCAGCCGCGCTCATTGGCCTGACGAGCTTGGCTGACCATGACTTCGCGGTCGGCCTCATCGTCGATTCCGTACAGGCTGAGCAAGTCATCGACATCGCGCTCCTTGAAGCTGACCCGGCCCAGTTCCATTCGGCTGATCTTCGACTCGGAACTGCGGATGTGATAACCGGCCGCCTCCCGGGTCACATTGGCCGATTCGCGCAGCCGGCGCAGTTGTGCTCCGACCAGCATGCGTTGGATGGTCGGGCCTCCGCCGGTCGGCGTCGTCACGATGCGCTCCCTTCAGAAACGGTTCGTAGCCAGTCTGCCACTATCCGAATTGTCCGGGTATGGGAGCAGAACGTTTGGGGGATGTCGTGATCAGCAGGATAAATCTAGACTGATGCACGTGCATCAGCACGAATCAGATGGCTATTCTAGGTTCGTGCACGTGCACATGCAGGAGCTTTCCGCTGGTGACGCTCATGCTGACCCGGTTGATGCCCGACAGGCGATCGGCCGTTCAGCAATTCGACCCAGGAGGCGCGAGGTGACCCAGGTCTCGGCCGGACCCTCAGCAACCACCGTCTCCGCGGTCCTGCCGGGTGAGTTCGCCGCCGTCCAGCACGCCCGTGACATCGTTCACTCTGTGTTGTCAGATTGGGACGCTCAGATCATATGTGAAGACGTTGCCCTCGTGGTCTCCGAACTGGTCGCCAATGCCCTCGTGCACGGCCTCCGGCTGACCGGCCTGTCCCCTCGGAGCGCAGCCGCTGCCCCGCAGCAGCCTCCTCATCCCAGCCACACTGACCAGGTCGAACTGAACCTGATGTCGACTGGCTCGCATCTGATCTGCACGGTTCGCGACCCCAGCCCATTGCCTCCGGTTCGTCGTCCGGCCGATGAGACCGATGTGGGGGGCCGTGGACTTCAGCTGATCGAGTCGCTCAGCCTTTGCTGGGGCTGGATGCCGGGCGGGGGCACCAAGACGGTCTGGGCCATCTTCGCTCTCGACCCCAGTCACGACGTCGGCCCGGCCCCGGAGCCAGCCATGATCCTCCGGGCCGGATAGTTCCTATCCACTCCAGTTGCACTGTCTGCCAGTAACTTTCAGCGTAGCCAGCCGACTCCCGCGAGCATCTTCAGTGTGGTGGGCTGGCCATCCGTGCGCCAGCCGGTGACGTCGGTCAGGCCCGGCTCAGCCAGGTCCAGCCCCTCCATGAGCTGTTCCACCTGTGCCAGCGACCGGAAAGTTATCGGCATCGCCGAGGTGGCATAGACCTGCTCCATCCGCCGCATGAGCTCGGGCGGCGTCCCGTCCTTGCAGGCGACCGACATGGCGATCGCACTGCCCCGGGTCAGCATCCGGCGGTAGCCGGTGATCATCTGAGGCGCTAGATCTCCGCGGACGAACTGCAGGACGGCGGTGAGCACGATTCCCAGCGGCCGGTCCAGATCAAGCCAGCTCCGGATGGCTGGATCGGCCAACAGGGCGTCGGGCTGACGCAGATCGTGCCGGGCGGTCAGCACGCCCGGATAGCGGCCGCGCAGGGCCCGGTTCTGGGCCATCACGATCGGGTCCTGGTCCACATAGACCACCCGGGCCCGCGGATGGACCTCCTGCACCACTTCATGCACGCTCGGCGAGACCGGGATGCCGGTGCCCAGATCGATGAACTGGTCAATCCCCTGGCGGGCCATATCGTCCACAGCCCGGACCAGGAAGCTGCGATTGGCCAGCGCCAGATCGGCGTAATCGGGGAAGACGTCGCTGATCCGGGCCACCGCGTCCCGGTCGACCGCGAAGTTGTCCTTGCCGCCCAGCGCGTAATTGAACATCCGGGCCGGGCTGGGGCGGTCGGCATCGACGTCTGGAGGAATCCATCGTGGATCGGCGACCGTCCAGCTCCAGTCGGTCTCCCAGTCCGCCTCCCCGGCGCGCGCACGGGGGCCGTCGGCCGTCATTGCGCACCCCGTTTCGCATCCCGTAGTCGGATTCTGCAGCGGTGTTCATCACTGTATCGACCGGTTTAGCTGGGTCAATGGAACCACGTTCGGTTATTCAGGATCGACAACGGGTTAAATCAACGAGCACACGTCGAGCCAGGGCGCGCCTCCTGCGGCAAGAACCGGTCAGGTGGCCCCGAGCTGATCCCGCTAGGGTCGTGCGCCGGAGGTTCTTCGAAGGGAGCCTGGGCCGTGGTTACTGCGATCGTCCACTTCAAGGTTCAGCGGGATCAGATCCCGCAGGTGGCTGGGGCCATCGGCGAGCTGGACGGCGTCCGCGAGGTCTACTCGGTGACCGGAGACAGTGATCTGGTCGCGATCGTCCGGGTGCCCCACCATGAGGCGCTGGCTGAGGTGATCGCCGATCGGCTGGGCAAGGTGGAGGGCATCCTCGAGAGCCGGACCTATTTAGCCTTCCGCACCTATGCCGCCTCTGAAGTGGATGCCGCCTTCGGGCCGGAGTTCGGGTGAGCCATCAGCTGCCGCGGCGCAGCAGATAGGTGTCCATGATCCATCCCTTGCGTTCCCTGGCTGCGCGCCTGGCCTCGATGATCTGCTCAGCGACACCGGGCAGCGGGCCGCTGATCAGAATCTCGTCCGGAGTGCCGAGGTAGGCGCCCCAGTAGATCGAGTACTGATCGGTCTGCGAGTCGCTGGCCACCAGGTCCCGGAAGGTGCAGTCAGCGTCCAGCATCACCACGACGTCGCGGACTCCGTCCGGCCAGCCCTCGGCCAGGCGGCGGCCGGTGGTGATCAGGACCGGCTCACCGATCCGGTTCAGGATCAGCCGGTGCCGGGCGGCCAGCACCTGCACGCTGCTGATCCCGGGAATCACCTCGACCTCGAAGCCGATCCGGCCACGAGCCACCAGCAGGTCCAGGATTCGCAGCGTGCTGTCGTAGAACGCCGGATCACCCCAGACCAGGAACGCGCCCACGCCGTCCTGCGTCAGCTCGCCGGCCAGGGCCGACTCGAAGAGTTCCGCCCGGCGCCGATGCCAGTCCCCGACCGCCTGGGCGTAGGCCGGGGCGGTGCGGTCGCGATACGGCTCGGCCAGCTCGACGATCCGGTAATCCGGCCTGGTCACGTACCGATCCAGGATCTGCTTGCGCAGGTGCACCAGCTCGTCCTTGACCTGGCCCTTGTCCACGACGAAGAAGACGTCCGTGCGGTTCATCGCCTGGATGGCCTGAGCGGTGAGATGGCCCGGATCTCCCGCGCCGATGCCGATCACCAGGATCTGGCGCACGTCAGCCCTTCACGGATGGGAGTAGCCGGGCACGCCTGAGACGTCGAAGCTGAGCTGGTCCAGGTAGCAGAACCACCAGTCCTCACCCGGCTCGTAGGACGAGATCAGAGGGTGATCGGCCTGATGGTAGTGCGCTGTGGCGTGGCGGGCGGGGGAGGAGTCACAGCAGCCGATGTGCCCGCAGCTGCGGCACATCCGCAGATGCACCCATTGCCCGCCGACCTTCAGGCAGTCCTCACAACCGGTCGAATCCGGGGTTGCGGCAGCATCGATCTGATCCAGATGGGTGCAGGTGTCGGCCATGGCTGCACTCTAGGGACTCTAGGGGCGCGTCATGGACCCTGCCAGGGCGGATCCCGGCCGGATCTGCGGATGCCAGTCGTTTTGGCCGCTGCAAGGATCGGGCTGTCACAGTTGCGGCCATCAGGAGGTTCGGTGCCGACCATCGCCGAAACCATTGTCAGTTCACTCGCCTCGCTAGGGGTTCGCTCGGTGTGGGGGGTGGTGGGCGATGCCCTCAATCCCATCACCGACGCGATCCGGCGCCAGGACGGGATGGAGTGGTTCGGTGTCCGGCACGAGGAGGCCGGTGCGTTCGCCGCTTCGGCGCAGGCGCAGCTGAGCGGCACGATCGGGGTCTGCATGGGAACCGTCGGGCCGGGCTCCATCCACCTGCTGAACGGGCTGTACGACGCCAAGAAGTCGCACGCGCCGGTGCTGGCGATCTGCGGGCAGGTGCCCCGGGCCGAACTGGGTAGCGAGTACTTCCAGGAGGTGGACAACGACCTGCTGTTCACCGACGTCGCCGAGTTCCGGGCCACCGTCACCGCTCCCGAGCAGTTCCCCCGGCTGCTGGAGCAGGCGGTCAACGCCGCCTACGCCCGGCCCGGCGTCGCGGTGCTCACGGTGCCCGGTGACGTCGGTGAACTGGAGCTGCCCAAGGCGGCCGGTGAACCGAAATTCGCTGTCCGGCAGGCAATCCTGCACCCAGACCCCGAGGCAGTGACTGAAGCGGTGGAGCTGATCGACGCCGCCTCGAAGGTGACCATCCTGGCCGGAATCGGCGCCGCCGGTACCCGGGACGAACTGCTGGCGCTGGCTGGCAGGCTTCAGGCGCCGATGGTGCTCACGATCAAAGCCAAGGCGGTTCTGGAGGACGACAACCCGTTCGAGGTCGGGCAGAGCGGCCTGATCGGAAACCCAGCGAGCAAGACCGCTTTCGACGGCGCCGACCTGCTGCTGATGATCGGCACCGACTTTCCCTACCCTGAGTGGCTACCGCAGGGCATTCCGGTGATCCAGCTCGACCGCCGGGCCGAGCACATCAGCCGCCGCACGCCGGCGGACGTCGGCCTGATCTGCGACGCCCAGCCCGGCCTGACCGCGCTGCTGAACCGGGTCGCAGACAAGGACGACGACTCGCATCTGACCAAGGCCCGGGACAGCTATCTGTCCTGGCAGGAACGTCAGCAGGCCCTGGCCAGCGGGAATGGCCAGAAGGAGGGTTCGCTGGCTGGGCGGGTACTGGCCGCCGTTCGCAGGCCGGCCGAGGATCCGAGCGGCGCAATCCGGCCCGAGCGGCTGGCCGCAGTGATCGATACCGCTGCGGCCGGCGACGCCATTTTCACCACCGACACCGGTATGGCCACGGTCTGGTTGTCCCGGTTCGTCCGGATGCGTGGGGGCCGCCGCCTGATCGGCTCGTACAACCTGGGCTCGATGGCCAACGCCGTGCCGCAGGCATTGGGTGCACAGGCGCTGGACCGGTCCCGCCAGGTGATCGCCTTGGCCGGGGATGGCGGGCTGACCATGCTGCTGGGAGACCTCCGGACGGCGGTGACGGCGGAGCTGCCGATCCGGATCGTGGTGTTCAACAATGGCCGGCTCGGGATGGTCAAGCTGGAGCAGGAGCAGGCCGGCCTGCCCGAGTTCGGCACGGTCCTGGACAACCCCGATCTGGCCGCGGTGGCCCGGGCGCTGGGCCTGACCGCGTTCCGGGTGGAGGCCGACGAGGACCTGGAATCCACTGTCGCGCAGGCGTTCGCGTCGCCTGGGCCGGTGCTGCTGGACGTCGTCACCAACCCGGACGAGGTGGCGTTGCCGCCGCAGGCATCGGTACATCAGGCCTGGGGGTTTGCGATCGCCAAGATGAAGGAGACGGTGCAGAGTCCCGGCGGGTAAGGATCATGACCAGCCGCCGGGCTTCACCAGACCGGTGGATCGGCTGGGCTGAGCTCCGGGTCGGTGATCAGAAAGGTTCTGATCGGCCCGGGTGCGGTGTGTGGTCCCTCGAACCGGACGGTGACCCGGCCCAGCCCGGCCCCCTGCACCCAGCCCGAGCCGAACCGTCCATGCTC
>CALMAR010000134.1 GCA_937859855.1 uncultured Kineosporia sp. | reverse complement strand
CAGATCTTGAAGACCGCAGGGGCTCCGCCCCCGCACCCCCGGCCCTCCCAACGAGCACCATGGCGACCAGCTGGTGCGCAAGTCTCGGTTGACGGTCACCAGGCGCTCTCATCGGTCGGGCACCCAAGGGCTACGCCACCCCGGCCAGGACCGCCAGCGTCCGTACAGCGCTTCGGTCCCAGCGCGGTGGCGGCCCTGCCCGGTGCGACGTCGGGCACCGCCTGCCCGACCGACGAGAGCACAAACCGAACGCGTTTTAAGGGGATACCCTCGACGAACATCTCATCATTGAGGCACGAACACTAACCGGAGAGTTGATGGTGGACGTTGCTGCCGCACTGAAAGCACATCTGTACTCAATGGCCGCGCCGGTTCTATTCGTAGGCGCTGGCTTGTCACGCCGGTACACGGGTGCAGACAGCTGGGAGTCGCTATTGCGCAAGCTTGCGTCCAAGACCCCTAGCTCCTACGAGTACTTTCTAGCTAGCGCAAATGGAAGTTTTCCTCTTACGGCGACCAAGATCGCTGAGGTATTTCATGAAATTTGGTGGAACAGCGGTGATTATGAAACGTCCAAAAGAGATTGGGCAAGTAAGATCAACTCCACCGAGGGCGCATTCAAAGTCGAGGCCGCCAACCTCCTGAGAGGGGCGGCCGGGCATCTGCCCGAAGATGGACCCCTCGCCCAAGAACTACAACTGCTGAAGAATTCAGTAATTGATGGGATCATCACAACCAATTTCGATGACATCCTGGAAACTCTCTTTCCTGACTTCAAGGTATTCGTCGGCCAGGATGATTTGCTGTTCTCCACGGTTCAGGGAGTTGGGGAGATTTACAAGATTCACGGCTCGGTCAACCGTCCAGAATCTCTAGTCATCACGTCTGCCGACTACCACCGGTTTGCAAGCCGGGATGCATACTTGGCGGCCAAGCTCCTGACCATATTTGTGGAGCATCCCGTAATATTTCTTGGGTACTCACTCACCGATGACAATGTCCAAGAGATCCTTCGCTCCATCGTAAACTGCCTACAGCAAGACAACATCGATGAACTTACTGACCGCTTGATCTTCATTCAATGGTCACCGGATGAAGAGCCAGGATTCGGGCCCTATACGATGATGATCGAAAAACTGCCATTAACGGTGACTCGAATAGTCGTTCAAGATTTTATGGCCGTGTTTAGTGTTCTTTGTGAGATGAAGAGAACTTTCCCAGCTCAGATCCTGCGCAGGCTTAAGGAACAAGTATACGAACTCGTACTATCTGGCGATACCAATGGGCAGCTGTTCGTGGCCAATATCGATGACGATACTCAGGCCACGGAGATCGACGTCGTATTCGGTGTAGGGATGCAAGCTAAGCTATCCAATCAGGGTTACACGGGACTGAATCGCTGGGACCTCGTGAATGACATTCTGTCCGACGGAACTAGTCTGGATGCAACCAGGATTGTTACTGACGTCCTGCCGCAACTCTTGCGGCAGCCTGGAAATCTTCCCGTATACAAGTATCTTCGTCAGTCAGGAAATCTCACAGACGACGGGAAGCTAATCGACTCCCGCAGACTGCCGCCTAGGTTGAGCAAGATGGCATCCAAGATTGAGCGAGGCTTTCCTGCTAGCTATGTGACTGCCAAAGCTAAGGGTGTGCTTTCCACAGCCGAGAGTATTCAAGACCTTGAAGAGGAATTGGGACGAGAAGGTGTGCTGAATGTCATTGGCATGCTAGAGCCGTCCAAGATTTCCGTGCCGGATTTGAAGCAGTTTCTTTTAGACAACGTGGGCATGCGTGAAACCAGCGTTTGGAACGTAACTCAATATATGAAAGCTGTCTGTCTTTATGATTGGCATCGATATGCCAAAGCAGAACCGCCAGAAGCGCCAATCTTGACTGATGCTAACCAAAGCTAGTTCGGCGTCTTGAATCGAGACTAACAACTGAACGTTGTTCAAGATGTTGTCCAAGCCCAATCGAATCTGGTACCTGCACGGAAGGCTGACGAGTTCGCTGGTTACTCAAGATTATAGCGAAAAGATCGGCAGGCCATACCTTGGAGATAGCTGCCAATGCGTTTGGATCCGTGGTGGATAGGCAGCGTTCGAACCACGTCCTGAGCATCCCTGGGATTTCTGGCGACCTAGCGTCCCACCCAGGTTCGTCATTCCGCCACGTGCGACCCGTCTCGTGATTGCGGCGCACGTGCAATTGCTTGGTCAAACTGTCGTAGCGATCTTTGGAAATTAGCTCACTTACGTGCATGTGACGAAGCAGCGCGTATAGCGATATTCCCCACTTCAATTTCAAGGGAAGCAGGGTGCGCAATGTAAGTGTTGTTGGAAGCAAATGCTTAAGTTTCTCGGCGGGAACAAGGAATTCACTTGCGAATCGTGACGCTTCATCTTCAGCTGAATCCGATATTCTCCCTCGGTGCAGCATTAGGTGACCGAGTTCGTGCGCTAGCGTCCATCGAGTCCTTTCCCAAGAGGAAATAGAGCGCATTACTACAAGCGGTCGATCTCTATTTAGTCCAGACCATACGGAATATCCAATGTGTTTGTCGAGAGCTATTGCATCACGGTCAAAGACGTCCTCGTCGCCAGGGTGAAGACCTCGGCCACGCGAAATTACAACAATGCCAGCGCGCTCCATCGAATGCGTCAGGTAGGGCACGGGA
Organism: uncultured Kineosporia sp.; assembly: GCA_937859855.1. Next base: position 12,403 of record CALMAR010000134.1, on the reverse strand, counting down.
ATATCAGCGTCAATGCCAAGTGCCAAACGTGCCGTGACCGCCGCTCCTGCGATATCGATGTCACTAAGAGGTTCGCGTCTGAGCAACGCATGTGGCAGGCGAACGCCTGGAAGGCGATGGTAAGAGTCGATCCAAGTAGAAATTTCACCGACTATTGCCGCGAAATCAGTCAAATATTGCTTTTCACGTTTTGGCATTGACTTGGAGGCGCGGAAGAGAAGGTCCTTGTCACTTAGATCCACTGACTCTGGGTATACGAGAAAATCCAGTGGGAATTCTAATTCCACGGCGATAGCCTGGACAACTGCCACATCCAGTACTGAAAAGTCCGAGTTTTCGAGCCGAGACCATTTTGAGATCGGCCAGCCAAGGGCGTTGGCTACCTCGCCACTTGCACGAGAGCGCAACACCCGCGCCTGCCGAACACGGAACCCGGCAACCGAGAGGCTCATGGTCGGAGTCCGGAGAGGACGATCATGAAGACCTCCTGGTCGTGTTCTGTCAGGCGGAGTCCGGACCGAGGATGCCAGACGCAGGGCCAAAAAAGTCCTCGAAATCGCCAGGCTCCGGTGGGGGTGGCACGCCTAGCCCGTTCATAGACACTGGCGGATCGGGGAGGTTTACGAAATCGATCACCCTGGTCTTGCTGGAGTTCTCGATGTTGTGAACCGCCGCCAGCACCGCCCGATCCAGAGTCGCTGACAGAGGGTCTGGCTTCCACAAGATCACCAATTCCTCGCCGGCGAACGCCGAGGCCGGTCTCAACAGCTCCAACTGGGTAGGGGTCAGGGTCTGCAGCTGCTCGACCTCTGGGAACGGCACCAGTCGCTTCCGCTTCCAGTCCACAGGCCGCTTCCTGACCCTCACCTCGTTCCCTTCCATATCCTTGAAGACAAGAGATCGGTTTGGGCCAACTGAGAACCACAGCCCCGAAAAGGTTGAACTGGGTACCGCCTCGATCGACTGGATCGCGTGTTCGCGGACGATGGTGCCGAGCGTCCCCCCGGCCAGCTCGATTGGGTGCCCGAACGGCCTGAGCATGGTGAACGAGGCCGGGACGGCTTCGCCGATCACTCCGTTGATGTTGGCGAGGTTCGCGGTCTGAGAGCTGTAGAAGCGCGCCAACAGCGCTGATCTCCTGGAAGCCATAGGTGCAATTTTGCACGTCAACCACTACAACCGCGCTTGCGACACGCTGTGCGGGCAGGTTCACCTCACCAATCGTATCGAACACCTGTTCGATAGTGCCGGATTTGGCAAATCTGAGCCAAACAGCCGCGCCCGAGCAATACGTAAAGGTGGCGATGACGCCAAGATCATCTCCATACAGAACCCATCCAGAACGACCAGATGTGATCCCATACCTCGGCAAGTGCTGATAGATGACCTGGAGACTTCCGGTCAGGTCACGAGCGGCATCCACAGTTGTGGCGAAGCAAGCAGATGCTCGGATCTTGTTTCGCTCAAGTGCGGGTTCGAGTCCCGCCGGGGGTACAACATCACAGGTCAGGCGCTGGTTGTCCTGCGGCTCTGCCCTAGGACGGCGGCCGGGAAACCGATCGGATTGCGGACCGAGGGACGCCGTCGATCGCCGGCCGCGCTCAAGACCTCGTCAACGTCGACCCCTGACGCTTGGCGCAAATGTTGCCGGATCCATCTGATCATGTGCATGGATACATTGATCGAGCGACCGCAGCTGGGTGCGTCATCATCTGCGCATGCACATTCTTCAGCAGGCATTCATCGGAGACTGGCATCGGTCCCTGGTGGCGGCGATCAAGGCGCCCGCACTCCTGATCGTCGCGGTCGCGGCCTATCGGGTATCGGGACGACGCGTCACTAGCGGACTTACCCCGGTCGACTGGCTCGCCGGGGCGGCCAGCGGAGCAATCATCGGGCGCACCGCCACGGCGTCTGACGCCAGTTGGCTGACTGGCACCGCAGCTTTGGTAACCCTTCTGATCACGCACGCCGCGATCACGCGACTGCGGGCTGTGGCACCGACCGGCCAGTTGGATCCGCCCCCGCGGATCCTGATCCGTGACGGGGTGCCGGACGACCTGGCTCTGGGCCGAGCGGCGGTGACCGCGGCCGATCTGGCCTGCATCACGCGGCGGGCGGGTTCTGACGGACCGCCGACGAGCATGACCGTTGTCCAGGAGGCGTCGGGTTCGATATCAGTGCTGCGAAGGTCTCTGGGTTGATCCGGGTGTTGTCCGGCTGGCGAAGCAGGTGCTGGGAGACCGCGCTGAACGTGGAGATGGCCGAGCATCTGGGCCACGAGCACGGCGGCGCCGGGGCCGGGACGAACGTGCGTAACGGGTACTCGGCCAGGACCTTGCGCCGAGATCGGTGACGCCCAGATCCAGGGTCCGGCGGCGACCGGGCCGGACCGTTCGAGCCGGTGCTCGTCCCTGAGCACCCTCGTGCTAGGGGGGAGAAGTCGACGCGATCTTGGCACCCACAAAATATCGCGTCGGGACGCAAGCGAACTCCCCGACCAAGTCTCGCTGTGATCGAGCATCGCGGGCGCCGGTCAGCACGTTCTGACTCGACTTGGGTTGATCCACCAACAGCCCTGCGTCCTGGCCGCACTGTAAACCGGCCGGCGTCAGGCCCTCAGTCGTATTGAGTTGACAGGGGGTGAAATTCATTAGCACGAAGTGCCCGGCCCGAAGGTAATGAGAAGACGCGTTGCCATCGACGTAGTCGAAAAGTGTATTCGCTGCAGTCAGTTCTGCCGTGCCCCAGGCACCAGCACACCTTTGCGCCCACTCGTCTGGTTATTGATCAGGGTAGTGGTTACCAGCTCCGTGAGCCGCTTACGCTCATGAGCGGAGGTGCAACTGTGCCCGAAGGCATGAATGAAGAAGTGTCCTGCTGGTGCTGCGGGCGGCCCCAAGCCAAACAGGCCGTTCTACGACTCGGAGCCCGTCCCGAGGTAGCCATCTGTCCCGAGTGCATACAGGATCTGCATCGGCGAAGCCGCCAGCGAACAGCCACACCACCCAGCCGCTGGCTCCATCACTTGGGTGGGCTGATCCGGTCCGAAGTGGTGAATCGGGGATGGCACCAGAGCCGCTGGGCCGGCTCGGCACTGAGGCGAATGAACAGCCGCTCACCCTGGTAGGGATGAGAGATGCAGCCTTCGCCCGGGAGCGCCTGCCCCGGTCAGCTGCCGAGAGCGACGTGCAGGATCTTCTCGTCGCTGTTGTTGGCGATGCTGTCCTTATCACCGTTGTTAGTGGTGGTCAGCCACAGTCCGCCGTCCGGTGCCGGTTCCACCGTGCGCAGCCGGCCGTACGTGCCATTGAAGTAGGTCTGCACGTTGGTCAGATCGCTGCCGCTGATCACCTCGCGATACATCCGGGTGCCTCGCTCGCAGGCCACGTACAGGACGTCGTGGACGATCGCGATTCCGGAGCAGGAGCCATCCGCGGTCGGATAGGTGTGCTTGGGCGCAATGTAACCGGCGGTGCCACACGTCCCGCTGGTGCCCTCGCAGCCGGGCCAGCCGTAATTGCCACCCTTGGTGATCAGATTGGTCTCGTCCATGATCGCGTTGCCGAACTCCTGCTCCCAGAGACGGCCTTGGGAGTCGAATGCCAGCCCCTGCGGATTGCGGTGCCCGTAGCTCCACACGTAGTTGCCGAACGGGTTGTCGGAGGGAACGCTGCCGTCCGGATTCAGCCGCAGGATCTTGCCGTTCAGGCTGGACTTGTTCTGGGCGTTGTCGCCGTTCTGGGCGTCACCCGTGCTGGCGTAGAGCTTCCCGTCAGGACCGAACCGCAGCCGTCCGCCATTGTGGAACTTGTTCCGCAGGATTCCGCTGAGCAGGATCTGCTCGCTGCTGAGGGTCAGCTTGTCGTTCTCATACTTGATCCGGACGATCCGGTTGTCGGTCGGTGAGGTGTGCATGATGTAGAGCCAGTGATCCGTGGAGAAGGTCGGCGCGATCGCCAGGCCGAGCAGGCCACCCTCACCGTCGGTCTCGTCCACGTTCGGAACGGTGCCGACCGTGGTCTTGCTGCCGCTGGCTGGGTTCAGGTGGATGACGTCGTGGGCGTCCCGGCGGTTGTAGAGGATCGTGCCGTCCGGCAGGGTGGTCAGACCCCAGGGAATGTCAGTGTCGGTGGTGATCTGGGTGACCGCGCAGACCGGGTTGCTGCAGGAAGCGGCGGTGGTCACCGACACAGTGTTGCTGGGCGCCGACACGTTGGCCTGCCCATCACGGGCCACCACGTAGTAGCTGTACTTGGTGTTCGCGCTCAGGCCGCTGTCGATGAACGAGGTCGCCGGAGCCACCGTGCCGCTACCGCTGACGGTGCCGACCTTGGCGCCATTGCGGTAGATGTCGTAGAACTTGACGGCGACGTTGTCGGTGGCAGCGGTCCAGGTCAGGGTGACCGTGGTGCCGGAGGCCGCGCTGGTCAGGCCGGTCGGCGCGGTCGGCTTGGTGGTGTCCACCTGGCACTGCGGGGGAGCGATCGGCACCGTGCTGCTGGCCTGTGAGACGTTACCCGCGGCGTCCCGGGCGTTGACGTACAGGCCCCAGTTCACTCCGGGGACCACGGTCAGGCTGGTGGAAAGGGTGGTCCCGCTGACCGACTTCATCAACTGGCCGTCGTGGTAGATGTCGTAGAACGCCACTCCGACGTTGTCGGCCGAAGCGTTCCAGGAGAACGTCACCGAGTCACAGAGCAGATCACTGACCCTCGGGTTGCCCGGCACGGTCGGCGGCTGGGTGTCGGCGGTTCTCAGGGACGTCGTCCACTGCTGGTTGGTCTGGCCGTTGCAGGTCCACGTCTGGACCAGGGTGCTGTTGGCGGTGCGGGCCCCCGTGACGTCAAGGCAGAGGCCGGACTCCACCCCAGTGATTGTGCCGTTGGCGTTGATCTTCCACTGCTGGTTGGTCTGGCCGTTGCAGGTGTAGATCTGCACCTTGGCCCCCGCGGTGGTGCTGCGTCCCTTGACGTCCAGGCACATCGAACCGTCGTAGGCCCGCAGCTCGCCAGCGGAGGTGAAGGTCCAGGCCTGATTCCGCTGACCGTTGCAGTCGTAGATATTGACGCCGGTGCCGGGCGCGGTGGCCTGTCCGATGACATCCAGACACCGGCCGGACGCCACGCTGGTGATGGTCGACGCCGTTGCCGCGCGGGCCGGTGACACCGCCACGGCCAAGACTGCGACCGTCGCCGCGATCGCCGAAACGACCAGGGCGACCACGAAACGTGGCCATCCTCGCTGCGAGAATGCCAGCACGGACATTGGGTGTCTCCTCCACAGGCTGTTCTTGCGGATGCCGTTCAGGTCGGCGGCGCATTGCCGGCGGTCAGGCCGGATTCGGTCCGGCCGGACGCCATTCACGGTGCTGTCGCGGGTCTGGTCATGGCCCGCTGGCCCCGTAAAGTGCCTTCACGTAAGTGAATGCCACAGCGAAAGCTCGCTATGTGTGCGCTCATTCACCCCTGTTCACACTGAGCCTGTCAACGGCTGAGGGAATCCATAACTCTGACAAGAAATACCCTTAGCTTCGGCCGGCTTCCCCCTGGTGGTTTAGGGCCCGGCGCCGGCCGGGCGCAGAACGACTGGTTCACGGGCGGGCGCCGGCGATCAGCCGTTCGCGGTCGAATATGGCTGACACAAATCGCAGGCCGATCGCGTTGAGGACCAGGAGCGCTATTGCTGCGACGCCAGCAGTGCTGAGAGAAGCGCTGATGAGGTTCAGCGCGATCAGCGTGGTCAGAGCGACCGAAGGAAGGCTGGCCAGGGTGGCGAGTTGTTGCGCGACCCGCACGTCGTTCGCCCGGGTGGAGATGATCATCGCGATCCAGATCGACCAGCCCGCCAGCAGGGGAGTGAAGACCAGTTGGGCGAGGAGATCGGGCGGCCGGATGAGTGCTGATGCCACCAACGGTGCGGCGAAGAGTTCGACAGTACCCAGGAACAGGCCATAGACGAGGTAGGCGACTCCGATCGAGGGCAGCAGCGACGCCAGCGCCTTGGCCAGTAGCAACTCCTCGCGGCGGATCGGCGTAGTCAGTACGGGCTCGAGGGTGCCTTGCTCACGTTCGCCCACGATCGAATACGCAGCCACGAATGACGGCACCAGGGCTGGTATGCCGAGCATGTAGAGCAGCACATGCTCGTGCCGGAGCGGGCCGGCCACCGAGGGATCAAACGTGAAGACCTGGATCAGCGGCTGGACCGAGAAGATGACCGGGACTATCGCCATCCCGGCGGTGAGCGAGCGGTTGCGCCGGAACTCGCGCAGATCCTTACGAAGGATGCCACGGACCCGTCTGCGATTGATGTCTCTCACCCGGATGCCGCTTCGCTGGAGTCGATCAGTTTGAGGTAGACGTCCTGCAGCGAAGGTCGTGACGGACTGATCGACAGGACGTCGGCCCCGGCCGCCACCAGTGCGCGAGTGACGGCGGGCGCGGCGACGGCTACGTCGGAGACGGACAGCACGTAGACGGCGGGGCCATCCTGGTGCCAGTCGTCAACGGATGGAAGGCCGGCGAACAGGCCATCAGCGCCGGCCAGCGGGCGCGTGGTCGTGACCGCGAGCGTCCTGGTGAAGAGCCGCTCGCGCAATTCGTCCGGCGGCCCGATGATGCGCAGCGTCCCGTTCAGGATCGCGACCCGGTCGCAAAGACGTTCGGCTTCGTCCAGGCGGTGCGTGGTCAGGAAGATCGTCACGCCACGCTGGCGAAGGCTGCCGATCAGCTCGAGCACCTCCCGGGCCGCGACCGGATCCAAGCCGGAGGTCGGCTCGTCGAGGAACAGCAGTTCGGGGTCGCTGATCAGCGCCCTGGCCAGGGCGACCCGCTGGCGCAGCCCCTTGGACAGAGTGCCGCACGTCTGACCGGCACGATCGGTCAGCTTCACCGCTCGCAGCGCCCGGTCAATCCGGTCGGCGGCGCGCGGGACGTTGTACAGGTCGGAGAAGCATTCGAGGTTCTCCATCACACTCAGCCGCAGAAACAGCCCCGGGGCCTCGGGCATGACCGAGATCCTTCGCCGGATCTCCACCCCGTTCTCCGGCTGCAGCGGGATCCCCGCGACCGTCGCGGAACCTGTCGTCGGGGTCAGGAGCGTGCCGAGCGTGCGAACTGTTGTGGTCTTCCCGGCACCGTTGGGACCCAGGAAACCGAACACCTCACCGCGGGCCACTTCAAAGGTCAGATCCTCGAAAGCGATCCGGTCACCGAACCGCTTCGACAGGTGATCGGCGCTCAGTGCCGTTCCGCGGCCGCCGCCGGCAGGCGAGGGCAGCGGGCCGGTTTCGGCGCCCACCACACCGCCACCCTAGAAGCGGGGCGCCGGCGCGTCCACGGCACGAAAAAGCCAGCTGCGATGTCGTGGCCGCGGGTTTCCGTTCTATCCGCTCGACGGCTGAGACGGCTGAGACGGCTGAGACGGGTGAGACGGGTAAGGCTGCATGCCATGACGCTGCATCAGCTCGATCTCGGCCTCGCGGGCCGGTGGCGCGGCTGAGGACCACAGTGCGTCCAGCTCGCGGAAGTAGTCGTCCAGCGCGGGTGCGTGCAGTACCAGCACATGCGCATCCGAGCTCGCCGTGGCGCCGAAGGTGTGCCCGACTCCACCTGGCACCAGCACGAAGGCTCCCGCTGGATGCCGGCTGATCGCGCCGTCCAGCTCGAACTCGGCTTCTCCGCTGAGCACCCAGAAGGCTTCGACCCGGCCGGGGTGTACGTGCGCGGGCGGCCGCCGGCCGCCGGCCGGGATGTGGCGCTCATGCAACGAGAACGCGCCACCAGTGGTGGCGGCGGTGGCCTTGAACAGCAAGCTGCTGCCGCGGGCGATCAGCCGCTCACCCCCGCCTGGCGGCACAACCAGGGCATCTGGCATCCAATGCTCCTCAGTCGAGGGTGACCTGGTAAGGCAGCGTTCACACTACGCGGTTGCCCGGAGAATGGTGGTTCGGGGCGATATCTGAGGGCTATCTCGGAACTCATGAGCGGCTTACTCTTCACTGGTGCCCCGCTGGCAACACGGAGACGAAGGAGTCACCTGATGTTCGCGATGAACCGGCAAGCGACCCGGCCTGGAACGGGCGCCCTGCCCATCGTCGTGACCTGTGCGTTCGTCATTCTGCTCGAGGGGTACGACCAAGGCGTCTACGGCTCGGCGCTGCCCGCCCTCGTGCATGATCCGTCCTGGCACCTGACCAACTCGAAGGCCGGCTACATCGGCAGCGCCGCCTTCGCTGGCATGCTCGTCGGGGCGCTCACGGCGGGGACGCTCGCGACCCGGCTGAGCCGGCGCTCGCTCGTCCTGGGCCTCATCTCGGTCATGGCGGTGTTCGGCACGGCGTGCGCGTTCACCTCGACCGGCACCATGCTCGGGACGTTTCGCTTCCTGACTGGAGTGGGCCTCGGCGGTCTGCTCCCCCTGACCTCCACCATCACACTGGCGGTGGCGCCGCGGCGCCGGCGGAGCATGATCTACGCGGCCATGTTCGCCGCCATCCCGATCGGCGGCCTGCTCGCCGCAGTGGTCGGGGTCAAGGTGATCCCCGCTCATGGCCCGATGGTGCTGTTCGCCCTGCCGCTTCCGCTCCTCCTCATCGCGGCCGTGCTGAGCTGGCGCTTCCTGCCCACGACTCCGGCCGGTGCGGAGGAGAACGGGCCGGTCGCGAGCCGCGCCTCCTATGCCGAATTCCGTGGTGCCCGGCTGAGCCCCACCGTGTTCTTCATAGCGGCGACCGTGGTCGGCCTGTTGCTCTGGTACGGGCTCAACACCTGGCTCCCCGGCATCATGCGGGCCGCTGGGTACGACCTCGGGCCCTCGCTCGGCTTCCAGATCGTCCTGAACGCCGGCGCAGCCGTCGGCTCGGTCGTGGTGGCGCTGTTCGCCGACCGGCTAGGTGGTCCCCGCGTCGCCGTGGCGATCTACGCGAGTGCCGCCCTGGTCATGTTCGCCAGCATCTCCTCGCCGCCGCAGTTCGCGCTGTACCTCCTGATCCTGTTGGCGGGCACCTGTGCCCAGGGCGGGCTGGTCGTGCTCAACAGCGTGGTCGACCGCTCCTACCCACCGCACCTGCGCGGCCAGGCGCTCGGCCTGACCCTGAGCATCGGGCGCGTCGGTGCGATCGCGGCGCCGTCCATCGTCGGGCAGATTGTCGGGCACAGCCCGGCCGGCAGTTTCACCCTGTTCGCTGGATGTGGCCTGGCTGCCGCGATCTTCATTGCCCTGGCCACCCGCGGCCGGTGGACCGCGCCGGCCGAGACCGCCGAGCCCGCCCCCGTAGAGGCCGCCGGAGGAGAACTCCTGTAAGCCCCGGGCAGCTACCACGCGCGGGCTCATCAACGCCTGGACGGCGCTTCTGCTAGGAATGCCGGTGACACCTCGTGGATCACTGGCTGACCCCAATCCAGCGATTCGCCGGAACCAGAAGGAGCATCCCTGATGGCCCGCATCGTCCGGCCCACCGCCTACGGCAGCCCCGACGTCCTCGACGTCGTCGAGGTGCCCATCCCCACCCCGGCGCCCGGGCAGGTCGTCATCCAGGTCAAGGCCGCCGGCGTGAACCCCATCGACTGGAAGCTGTACAGCGGCACCTTCCACAGAGTCGACGACAAGCACAAGGACGAGGCCGGCGTCGGCACCGAGTCGCTGCCCAAGATCGGCTTGGAATGTGCGGGGGTCATCACCGCCATCGGTGCCGATGTCACCGGCGCCCAGGTTGGGGACGAAGTCATCGCCTACCCCGTCACCGCCGCCTATGCCGACTACGTCGTCGCTCCCACCAGCTCCCTGATCGCCAAGCCCGCCAGCCTCGGGTGGCCGCAGGCCGGTGCATTGATGCTGACCGGCGTCACCGCCACCCATGCCCTGCACGCTGCGGGTGTGCAGGCCGGTGACACCGTTCTGATTCACGGCGGATCCGGCGGGGTCGGGCTGCTGGCCATCCAGCTCGCGGTCAACCTGGGGGCCACCGTCATCGCCAGCGCCGCCGAGACCAACCACGAACTGCTCCGCAGCCTCGGTGCCATCCCCGTCACCTACGGGCCGGGCCTGCTCCAGCGGGTCCAGGCCGTAGCCCCCAGCGGCATCGACGCCGCCCTGGACCTCATCGGCACCGACGAAGCGCTCGACACCTCCCTGGCCCTGGTCAGCGCACCGGGACGCATCGCCTCCATCGCCGGTGGTCCCCGCCGGGCTCGAGAAGGCGCCAAAGTCCTCGGCAATGCGCCCGGCGCCGACATGGGTGCCGACATCCGTGAGGCAGCTCGGCCCGGACTGGCGGCCAGAGCCGGCGCCGGAGAACTGCGAGTCATCGTCGGCGCCACCTATCCCCTGGAGCAGGCCGCCGCCGCCCACCAGGCCGGCATCGCCGGACACGCACCAGGCAAGCTCGTCCTCATCCCCTGACCGAACGCCCGGAGGCCGAGCTCCTGCTACCGCGCGTCCGGCCGGGAACACCGCTGATCGGCCGCCGCTGGTCCCGGTCAGCGCCCGGGTCGCTGCATCACGTGGCCGAGCAAGGTGAAGAGCGCCATCCACCCCATGATCGCCAGGCGGCCCGCAAGGAACGAGTCCGTCGACAGGGCCGGGGTCAGGACGGCGAAGACGAAGAGTCCCAGGGCCAACAGGGTCAGCGGCAGGCGGTGGCCCAGAATGTGCCGCCGGAGCAGGACGATGCTGGCCACCATCAGGCCAGCACCGGTCAAGAGCACCGGGACGCCGTAGGCGGTGTTCACCGCGATGGCGAGGGAGGAGTCGCTGGCGGTGGTGGCGGCCGTCATCGCGACCAGCTCCAGCAGTGCCAGCAGGCCCAGGCCGATGGTGGCCACGATCAGGGCCCGGTGCGCCAGTCTCTCCTGCCGTATCGCTGGCACGGCGGCCACGGCGGCCACCGCCGCGACGAGCGGCAGGTGCTGCAGGAAGAACGTGGCCTGCGCGACGACGTGCCAGCTGGCGCTGAACGGGAAGCTGTACCGGCCCTCGCCGACCTGACGTGGCCAGACCAGCACCGCGGCCCCCTGCGCGAGGCCGACGAGGCCGGCCACGACGCACCAGCGTCCCCGGCGGGCGAGATCCTGCTGGCGCGCGGGCTGGACGGACGCGATCGTGGTGCCGGACATCTGGTCCTCCTCATGGTCGATCTGCTGTCGTGGGGCGACAGTAAGGACGCCTGCGGGGCCCGGGCATCGGGTGCAGCTCGCGACCCGAATGCGTGCTGACACGCATGCCCGCGCTGCACCTCCCTGACACAATTTCGGTATGTCAGGGAAGGCCGCCCGGAGGGTGGCGGCCAGCATCGTCGCGGTGGTTTTCGCGCTCGAGGTGGCCGCGGTCTGCCTCACCGCGGACGGCAAGGGCCTGGCCGAAGCCGTGCTGTACCTGCTCTACGCCGTCATCCAGGCCGCAGCCGGGGCGTTGATCGTGCACCGCTTCCCGCGCCACCCGATCGGCTGGCTGCTCCTGCTGTACGCGCTGCTGAACGCCGTGGTGGCCGACTTCTCGCTGGCCTACGGGATCCGCGCGGCGCCGCGGGGGTGGCCGCTCGGGTCCATAGCCCAGCTCCTGGGCTTGCTGTCATGGATCTTCGCGGCGTCGGGCCTGATCCTGCTGTTCGTGCTCTTCCCGGACGGCACATTCCCGCATCCCCGATGGCGAGCCGTGGTGTGGGTCTGGGGGGCCGGGGCTGTCCTCGCCGTCCCGGGCTGGGCGCTGAACCCTCGGCTCGGTGACGACTTCGCCGGCGGGGTGAACCCCTACGCCCGCGCGGGGTTCCCGGCAGATCTGCTGTTCGGAGCGGGTGCGGCCCTGATCTGCGCCGCGCTCATCAGCTCCGTCGTGGCCCTGCTCCTGCGGCTCCGGCGAGCTCGCGGGGCCGAACGCGACCAGCTCAAGTGGGTGGTTCTGGCGGCTGGCCTGGTCGGCGTCGTCCTGCCCGCGTCCGCGGCGCTCTGGACGGTGTGGGCGCCGATCCAGCTGCTGGCCGCGATCGCGCTCGTGCTGCTCCCGATCAGCGCCTGCGTGGCCATCCTGCGGCACCGGCTGTACGACGTCGACCTCGTGATCGCCCGGACCATCGCCTACGCCGTCATCGCGGGGCTGCTGGCGGCTGCGTACGTCGCGGTGACCCTGATAGCCGCCGGCCTGATCTCCGCACCGTTCGCCGCCGCCGCCGCCACCCTGGTGGTGGCCGTGACCTTCCGCCCGGTGCACGATGCGGTCCAGTCGCTGGCCGACCAGTGGCTGCGCCCGGCCCGGCATCGCGCCGTGATCGCCATCACGCAGTTCGTCGAGGCGCTGCGCTCCGGCGAAGCCACCGTCTCCGGACTGGAGACCGCCTTCCGCAAGGCGCTGCGCGACGACCGGCTGACCCTCGTGCTCGAGCTGCCGGACGGCGTCGTCGACACCC
>CALMAR010000133.1 GCA_937859855.1 uncultured Kineosporia sp. | reverse complement strand
CGTCGGTGAACCGGGCCCCTCTTTCGTTCCGTAGGCTGGGTGGGTGGCCGGTGACAACGCCTCTGTGAACTCCACCAGCATCCCATCCCGAAGGTTTCGATGAGCGCCCGTTCCGACCTGCTCCGGCATGCCTTGTCCGCCCGCGTGGTGATCGCGGACGGCGCGATGGGGACCATGCTGCAGGCAGCCGACCCGAGCCTGGACGACTTCGAGGGGCACGAGGGCTGTAATGAGGTCCTCAACGTCACCCGGCCCGACATCGTCCGCTCGGTCCACGACGCCTACCTGGCGGTCGGCGTGGACTGCGTGGAAACCAACACGTTCGGCGCCAACTGGGCCAACCTCGCCGAGTACGGGATCGAGGACCGGATCACCGAATTCGCCCTGGCCGGAGCCCGGATCGCCCGGGAAGCGGCCGACGCCTGGGCCACGGACGCGCAGCCGCGGTTCGTGATCGGCTCGATGGGGCCAGGCACCAAACTGCCCAGCCTCGGCCACACCACCTACGCCCTGTTGCGGGACGCCTACCAGCAGGAGGCGGCCGGTCTGATCGGGGGCGGGGCTGATCTGCTGCTGATCGAGACCGCCCAGGACCTGCTCCAGGCCAAGGCCGCCGTCAACGGAGCCAAGCGCGCCCTGCGCGAGGCCGGGGCCGACCTGCCGATCTTCGCGCAGGTCACGGTCGAAACCACGGGCACCCTGCTGCTCGGCTCGGAGATCGGCGCGGCCCTGACCACGCTAGAGGCGCTGGGCATCGACGGGATCGGGCTGAACTGCGCCACCGGCCCAGCCGAGATGGGTGAGCACCTTCGGCATCTGGCCCGGCATTCCCTCGTCCCGGTCTCCTGCATGCCCAACGCGGGCCTGCCCGAGCTGACCAAGCAGGGCGCCCGCTACCCGCTCACCCCCGGGGAGTTGGCTGACGCGCACGACTCGTTCACCCGCGAATTCGGCCTGGCCCTGGTCGGTGGCTGCTGCGGGACCACGCCCGAGCACCTCAAGGCCGTGGTCGAGCGGGTCGGCGGCCGTTCGCTAGCCCCGCGGCATCCGCAGCACGAGCCGGGCGTGGCCAGCCTGTACCAGCACGTGCCGTTCGCTCAGGATGCCTCCTACCTTTCCATCGGAGAGCGCACCAACGCCAACGGCAGCAAGGCTTTTCGCGAGGCGCTGCTGGCCGGCAACTGGGACGAGGCCGTAGGCATTGCCCGCGGCCAGACCCGGGACGGCGCCCACCTGCTCGACGTCAACGTTGACTATGTCGGGCGGGACGGCGCGGGCGACGCCCAGCAGATCGTGTCCCGCTTCGCCACCGCCTCCACCCTGCCGCTGGTGCTGGACTCCACCGAGCCAGCCGTCCTGCAGACCGGTCTGGAACTGGTCGGCGGGCGGCCAGTGGTCAACTCGGTCAACTTCGAGGACGGCGAGGGCCCGCAGAGCCGCTACGCCCGGATCATGCCGCTGGTCCAGGAGCATGGTGCGGCGCTGATGGCGCTGACCATCGACGAGGACGGCCAGGCCCGGACCACCGAGAAGAAGGTGCAGATCGCCGTCCGGCTGATCGAGACGTTGACCGGCCAGTGGGGGATGAAGACTCCGGACATCATCCTGGACTGCCTGACGTTCCCGATCGCCACCGGTCAGGAGGAGACCCGCAAGGACGGCATCGCCACCATCGAGGCCATCCGTGAGGTCAAGCGGCGCTACCCGGACGTGCAGACCACACTCGGTCTGTCCAACGTGTCCTTCGGGCTCTCGCCTGCGGCCCGGCACGTGCTCAACTCGGTGTTCCTGCATGAGGCGGTCGAGGCTGGGCTGGACTCGGCGATCGTGCATGCGGCCCGGATCATGCCGATGTCCCGGATCCCGGACGAGCAGCGGGCGGTCGCGCTCGACCTGGTCTACGACCGGCGCGAGTACGACGCCGACGGCCGGGTCAGCTATGACCCGCTGGAGAAGTTCCTCGACCTGTTCGCCGGGGTCGACTCCGCCTCGCTGCGGGCCGGGCGGGCGGCCGAACTGGCCGCGCTGCCACTCTCGCAACGGCTGCAGCGCCGGATCATCGACGGCGAGGGCAAGGGCCTGACCGCCGATCTGGATGAGGCAATGGCCGGTGGCCAGTCTGCGCTGGAGATCATCAACGATGACCTGCTGGCCGGGATGAAGACGGTCGGCGAGCTGTTCGGCAGCGGCGAGATGCAGCTGCCCTTCGTGCTCCAGTCGGCCGAGGTGATGAAGGCCGCCGTCGCGCACCTGGAGCCGCACATCGACAAGTCCGACGACAGTGGCGGCAAGGGCACCATCGTGCTGGCCACGGTCAAGGGTGACGTGCACGACATCGGCAAGAATCTCGTCGACATCATCCTGACCAACAACGGCTACACCGTGCACAACATCGGGATCAAGCAACCGGTGGGGGAGATCCTGCGGGCCGCCGAGGAGAACCGGGCCGACGTGATCGGCATGTCCGGGTTGCTCGTCAAGTCCACGGTGGTCATGAAAGAGAACCTGGAGGAGATGAACTCCCGCGGGGTGGCCGCACGCTGGCCGGTGCTGCTCGGCGGGGCCGCGCTGACCCGCGGCTACGTTGAGCAGGACCTGGCCGAGATCTACGAGGGCGAGGTCCGTTACGCCCGGGACGCTTTCGAGGGCCTGCGGCTGATGGATGCGCTGGTCGCGCATTCGCGCGGCGTCGAGGGCCCCGAGTTGCCCGCACTGCGGCAGCGCCGGGTCAAGAGCCGGGCGGCGGCCGAGGACGAGGAGCTGCCGGACACCAGATCCGACGTGGCGGCCGACAACCCGGTGCCGGTGCCGCCGTTCTGGGGCAGCCGGGTGATCAAGGGTATCCAGCTGGCCGACTATGCGACCTACCTGGACGAGCGGGCCACCTTCATGGGCCAGTGGGGGCTCAAGGGTGCCCGCAGCGGCGAGGGACCCAGTTACGAGGAGCTGGTCGAGACTGAGGGGCGGCCGCGGCTGCGGGCCTGGCTGGAACGGATGCAGACCGAGGGAATGCTGGAGGCGGCCGTCGTCTACGGCTACTTCCCGTGCTGGTCGGAGGGCAACGATCTGGTGGTTGCCCACTTCGACGGCGACGGCACCGACGGCGCGGCCGGAACCGAGCGGCTGCGCTTCACCTTCCCCCGGCAGCGGCGGGGGCGGCGCCTGTGCCTGGCCGATTTCTTCCGGGCCAAGGACAGCGGAGAACTGGACGTCGTCGGGTTCCAGGTCGCGACCGTCGGCAACCGGATCTCCGAGGTGACAGCAGACCTCTTCGCCCGCAATGCTTATCGCGATTACCTCGAGCTGCACGGGCTGTCCGTCCAGCTGGCCGAGGCGCTGGCCGAGACCTGGCACGCACGGGTCCGGGCCGAGCTGGGATTCGCGGGCGAGGACAGCCCGGACCTGGACGAGATCTTCCGGCTGAAGTTCCGCGGCTCCCGGTTCTCGCTGGGTTATGGCGCCTGCCCGAACCTCGAGGATCGAGCGAAGATCGTGGAGTTGCTGGCACCGGAGCGGATCGGCGTCCATCTGTCCGAGGAGTTCCAACTGCACCCGGAGCAGTCCACCGACGCGATCATCGTTCATCATCCCGAGGCGAAGTACTTCAACACGTGACCGAGAAGCATTCTGGGGCAACGAGTGTGGCTTCGGATGAACCAGCAGGCCTGCGCGCCGTGCTTTGGGACATGGACGGCACCCTGGTCGACACCGAGCCCTACTGGATCGAGTGCGAGTACGAACTGGTCGGGCAGTTCGGGGGGAGCTGGAGCGACGAGCGTGCGCTGTCCCTGGTCGGCAATGACCTGATTGTCTCGGCGCGCTACATCGCCGAGCACGGCAAGGTGCCGCTGCCGCCGGAAGAGATCATCGAGCGGCTGCTGGACGGCGTGGCCGAACGGATCGAGCGGGCGATCCCCTGGCGCCCCGGGGCGAGGCAGCTACTGGAGGCGCTGAACGCTCACGGCGTGCCCTGTGCGCTGGTGACCATGTCCTACCGGCGGCTGGCCCAGGCGGTGGTGGACGGGTTGCCAGCCGGCACGTTTCAGGCCCTCGTGGCCGGGGATGACGTCGAGCAGGGCAAGCCCCACCCAGAGCCCTACCTCCGGGCGGCGGCGGCGCTGCAGGTCGAACCAGGCGACTGCGTGGCGATCGAGGACAGTCCGGCTGGGGTGGCGTCGGCCGTGGCCGCCGGGATTCCCGTGCTCGCCGTTGAGCACCTGGTGCCCCTCCCGCCCGGGCCGGGGCGAAC
>CALMAR010000132.1:4246-18682 GCA_937859855.1 uncultured Kineosporia sp. | reverse complement strand
CCTGCACCCAGCCCGAGCCGGACCGTCCATGCTCGACGTCCTGCCCCGGGGTCCACGCTGGTGGCACGAAAGCACTTGGCTGGAGGGGATCCTCAGACTCCGGCTCACTTCCGGGCTGGCCTCCGGGCTGTCCGCCGGGCTCGGGTTCCAGGCCAGCCAGCAGATCCGGCTGGGCGTATTCGGTCAACCCGGAGACTCCGACCCCGAGCAGCCGGATCCCTTCGGTGGTGTCGACCGCGGAGAGCAGTTGCGCAGCGGTCGAGGCGATCTTGGCCGCCGAGTCGGTCGGCTGGTCGAAGGTGAACGAGCGAGTCAGGGTGGTGAAGTCGTGCCGGCGGATCTTGATCGTCACTGTCCGGCCGGAGATGCCGTCGGTGGCCAGCCGGGCGGTGACCCGGACCGCCATCCGGCGGGCCAGCTCCTCGAGGTGCCGGTGATCGGTCAGGTCGGTATCGAAGGTGGTTTCGGCTGAGATCGACTTGGTGTCCCGTTCAGGTTCCAGTTCCCGGTCGTCGGCGCCCTGAGCGAAGGCGTGC
This sequence comes from uncultured Kineosporia sp., assembly GCA_937859855.1. Next base: position 18,146 of record CALMAR010000132.1, on the reverse strand, counting down.
ATGGCGCCGCCATGGGCCCGGCCGAGGATGTTCTCCACTTCGGCCAGCGGCATGGCGGCCAGCTCACCGATCAGGTGCACGCCGTACTTGTGCAACCGGTCCGCGGTCGCGGGCCCGACTCCCGGCAGGCGCCGCACCGGCATCGGTTCGAGGGTGGCTGCCTCCTGGCCCGGTGGGATCACCCGCAGACCGTCCGGCTTGTTCAGCTCCGAGGCGATCTTGGACATCAGCTTGCTGGTGGAGACCCCGACGGAGAGGGTCAGCCCGGTGGTCTCCCGGACCCGGGCCCTCAGGCTCTGCGCCAGCTCAGTCGCCTGGCTGACGTCGATGGCCGGATGCTGCGGGGAAAGATCAACATACGCCTCGTCGATCGAGACCTGCTCCACCAGCGGGGAGAGGCCGGTGAGCAGGTCCATGACCATCTGAGATGCTGCGCGATAGGCCGGGAAACGGGGGAACAGGTAGGCCGCGTTCGGGCAGCGCCGCCGGGCCTCGCCGATCGGCATCGCCGAACCGACCCCGAATGCCCGCGCCTCATACGACGCTGTCGAGACCACACCCCGCCGCCCGATCCCGCCGACGATGACCGGCTTTCCGCGCAGGGACGGCTTGTGCAGTTGCTCGACGGCGGAGAAGAAGGCGTCCAGATCGAGGTGCATGATCACGGGCCGGCTTCTCACCCATCAGTTCTACCGCCGATCAGTACTGCCACCTGGTTATGCCACTTTGGAGGTCATGCAGGCGAGGCCCGGGCGCAGCACCGCGCTGCTGGTGGCGGCCGCGTTCTTCATGGAGAACCTGGACGGCACCATCATCGCCACGGCTGCCCCCGCCATCGGCCGGTCGTTGCGCGTGGACGCCATCGACGTCAACGTGGTGGCCACGGCCTACCTGCTCACGGTGGCCGTGCTGATTCCGGTCAGCGGCTGGCTGGCCGACCGGTACGGCGCCCGCCGGGTTTTCGCCTCCGCCATCGTGCTGTTCACTCTGGCATCACTGCTGTGCGCACTGAGCACCAGCCTGGCCGAGCTGACCGTGCTGCGCGTGCTGCAGGGGGCCGGTGGCGCGCTGATGGTACCGGTGGGCCGGCTGGTGGTGCTGCGGGTCACCCCCAAGGCTGAAGTGATCTCCGCGATCGCCTATCTCACCTGGCCTGCACTGATCGCGCCGATCGTGGCTCCGCTCGCCGGCGGGCTGATCGTCGAGCATGCGTCCTGGCGCTGGATCTTCTTTCTCAACGTGCCGCTGGGAGTGGCCGCGCTGCCACTGGCGCTGCGCTTCATCCCCGCGGTGGGGGCGCCGGATCCGGGGCGGCTGGACTGGCTTGGCTTCGTGCTCATCGGCGGCGCGCTGGCCAGCCTGATGATCGGGCTGGAGAACGCCGGAGCGGCCGCGCCCAGCCCGCTCGTCCTGAGCGTGGCGCTGGGGCTGGCGGCCGGGCTCGGGCTGCTCGCCGTCCGGCATCTGCGCCGCGGTCAGCGAGGGGATCGGCGCCGAGATCGGCGAGGGACGAGTGCGCCGCTGCTCGACCTGCGGGTGCTGGCCATCCGCACCTTCCGGGTCGCGCAGAGCGGCGGCTCGGTGTTCCGGGTGGCGATCAGCGCCGTCCCGTTCCTGGTGCCGCTGATGCTGCAGGAGGGATTCGGCTGGTCACCGGCCACCGCTGGATTGATCACGCTGACCATCTTCATCGGCAACCTGGGCATCAAGCCCGCCACCACCGGGCTGATCCGCAGGTTGGGTTTCCGGCGAGTGCTGGTGATCAACGGCAGCCTGACCGTGGCTGTGCTGGTGGCGATCGGCCTGGTCGGCCCGGCCACGCCGATCGGGCTGATCGCGGGAGTGCTGGTGCTCAGCGGGGTGTTCCGTTCGATCAGCTTCACCGCCTACAACACCATCACCTTCGCCGACGTCCCGCCGGAACAGACCGCCGCTGCCAATGCCCTGGCCAGCATGCTGTTCCAGCTGACCCTCGGAATGGGCGTCGCGGCGGGCGCTCTGGCTGTCCGGGTCGGTCAGCCGATCGGTGATCTGCTCGGCCTGGCCGGTCCGGTGGCTGCCTACCACGTTGCCTTCATGCTGCTGGCGCTACTGGCGCTGCCGGCCGTGATCGAGTCGGCCCGGTTGCCGGGGAACGCCGGGTCCAGCCTTACCCAGGCCTGAAACCGGCGTACTGACTTGCTGTTGAGGGGTCGCCTGGGCTGGTGGAAGCTGAGGGCATGAAGGCGATCCAGTACTCCCAGACCGGCGACTCCAGCGTGCTGCGCCTGGTGGACCGGGAAGTGCCGGAGCCGGGTCCGGGTCAGGTCCGGGTCCGGGTCGTCCGCTCGGCGGTGAATCCGACTGACTGGAAGTCGCGCAGCGGCCAGACCTCCTCGGCTGGGCCCGGTTCCGGGCAGGTGCCCAATCAGGACGGATCCGGCGTGATCGACGCTGTCGGCGACGAGGTGGACGCCGGGCGTCAGGGTGAGCGGGTCTGGATCTGGGAGGGGGCGCGCAGTGGCCCGCTGGGCGGGACGGCCCAGGAGTTCGCCGTGGTCCCGGCCGGGAATGCGGTGCCGCTGGATGACCGGGCCTCCTTCGATCTGGGCGCCTCGCTCGGTGTTCCGGCCCGGACCGCGCATCGCTGCCTGACCGTGAATGAGGGTGGCCCGAGCCAGCTTTCGCCGGGCGCCCTGTACGGCCGGACGGTGCTGGTCGCTGGCGGCGCCGGGGCAGTCGGGCATGCGGCGATCCAGCTGGCCCGCTGGGCCGGGGCGCGCGTGATCAGCACGATCAGCGGGGAAGACAAGGCCAAGCTCGCGCTGGCCGCCGGAGCGCATCACGTGGTCAACTACCGGGCCCAGGACGCCGCCGGGACCATTCGCAGCCTGGCGCCGGACGGCGTGGACACCATCGTCGAGGTGGCGGCCGCGCGGAACGCCGGCCTCGACGTGGCCGTGATCGGGGCCAATGGTGCAGTGGCGGTCTACGCGGACGACGATGGCCAGCCGGTCAGCCTGCCGGTCCGGCCACTGATGGGGCCGAACGCCCGGTGGCAGTTCGTGCTGCTCTACTCGATGCCGCCGGCCGCTCAGGCCGCGGGTATCGCCGCCGTCCAGGATGCCGTCGCCGGCGGTGCCCTGGACGTAGGGGAGCAGACCGGGCTGCTGCTCCGGCATTTCCGGCTGGCCGAGACCGCCGCTGCTCAAGACGCCGTACAGAACGGCGCGGTCGGCAAGGTGCTGATCGACGTCTGCGAAAGCTGAGCACCGCCGTACCCCGATGCTGCGGTGTTCTCGGCGCCGCCTGCCGCTCTGCCGGCCGGCTGCGACCTGAGCTGGCCCGGCTGCGGGCAGTTAGATCGTGGCTCGCTGGGCGTTTCGCTGTGTTCCGGCCCGCATCGGACTTAGCGGGAGGGACAGGTTCGGCCCCTGCGAACATGCGGGTGCCTAGGGCTGACCGAGCACCAGCGTGATCGGTGTTCCGGCCTCAATGGTCCGGGAGACCGTGCAGGTGCGGTCGTGCGCCTTGGCCGCCACCTTGGGAAGGATGTCCCGGGCTGCGTCCCCGGCCTCACCCCTGGGAAAGATCACGTCGAAGGTCAGCCGGATGTTGCGCAAGACGTTGCCGGTCTCGTCCCGGACGTAGTCGGCGTCCACCTGAGCGGCGAACTTGTCGGCGGCCGACCGGCGACCGGTGACGACGTCGATGTCGACAGCGGTGCACCCGGCGATCGCGGCCAGCAGCAATTCGACCGGGGTGAAGGCGTCGGTCGCCAGACTGCCGAACCGCAATTCGTCGCCCCGGGCATTGCGGGCCAGGTAGACGCCTTCTTCAAGGCGCTCGAGCGACACGGTCCGTTGCGACACATCAGCCATGCTTCGATGGTGCCATCGCCCGGCCGGTCAGGCCGACGAGGGCACCTCGTCCGCCGCCCGCTGGAGCTCAGCCACATCGATCTTCTTCATCTTCATCATGGCCTGGGTGGCCCGGGCGGCCCGTTCCGGGTCCGGGTCGCTCATCAATGAGATCAGCTCTGCTGGAACCACCTGCCAGGACAGCCCGTACTTGTCCTTCAACCAGCCGCACTGGCTCTCCTGGCCGCCATCGGTCAGGGCGTTCCAGTAGTGGTCGGTCTCCTCCTGTCCGGTGACCATGATCTGGAAAGAGATGGCCTCACTGAAGCTGAACTGATCGCCGCCGTTGAGGCCGAGGTACTTCTGGCCGTCCAGGCTGAACAAGACAGTCATCACCGAGCCCTCCAGGCCGGGTGCCTGGGAGCCGTAGCGGCTCACATCCAGAATCTTCGAGTTGGGGAAGATACCGATGTAATGGTGGGCCGCGTCCTCGGCCTGTCCGTCGAACCACAGGCACGGGATGGTCTCAGGCATGGCGTGTCTCCTCGTCGGCGATCTGCTCTGTACTGCTTTGCTGACTAAGACTCTCGCAGTCACCCTGGATTCATCGCCATCGGCGCCGCGCTGGGTCGAGGGTGGGCCGGCGAGGTAGGGCCGGAGCGCGGCGTTGCGCCGATCGGCGGATGCCTACTCCTAGCCGTGGATCAGCTCGTGACTGATGTGAACCGGACTGACCGGATTCGCACCGCCAAGGTGCTGGGGTCCTCACCCGAATGACCCAAGCCTGATCCACACTCCATCGGCAGGCGCAGCGCCGTAACTGCTTGAGCCATGCTCATAACTGTGAGTCAACAGAGCATGCCTGGTCGAAACCTTGATCAATCCCGCACCGGATCACGTCCGACCGGCGCGGGGCCGGCGTCGTGCGCACCCAAGCCAGCAGGAGGCCGGATGTCCAGGATGGTGACCAGGCGGCCAATCGCCGTAACGGCCGCTTCGCTGCTGCTCACTGGCGCCGTGCTCGGCGTCCCGGTCTCGGCTCATGCTGCGGCCAAGCCCGCAGCCAAGGTCTCCGTCCCGGCCCTTCTAACCCTGCCCCTGAAGAACTGGGGCGACGAAAAGGCGGATGAGACCGCCAAGGACAGCACCTCGGGAAAGAACGACCCGGCCAAGGATCCCGGCTCGCTGGTCACCGTCACCACCGCCATCGGCGCGCGATCGGTCTGGAAGGACAATGATGCCGCGGGCCGGGCCATCACCGGCCAGGGCGTGACCGTCGCCCTGCTCGACACCGGCGTCGACACCGGCGTGCCCGGCCTGAACGGAACCGGCAAGGTTGTCAGCGGACCGGATCTTTCCTTCGACGCCAACAACTCCGGGCTCGCCGGTGATGACAACTTCGGCCACGGGACCCATCTGGCTGGCATCATCGCCGCCCGCGATGCGGTGACGACCGACAAGGACGGCGAGCCGAAACCCACGCCCACTCAGCAGCTCGGCGTCGCGCCGGACGCGAAGTTGCTTGCGGTGAAGGTCGGCACAGTCGACGGCAGCACTGACGTGAGCCAGGTGATCGCCGGGCTGGACTGGATTGTGCAGCACCGCAACGACAATGGCATGCAGGTCAGGGTGGTCAACCTGTCCTACGGTACGGATTCGGGACAGTCCTATCAGACCGATCCGCTGGCCGCCGCCGTCGAAAACGCTTGGCGGCACGGCATTGTCGTGGTCGTGTCCGGGGGCAACGACGGACCTTCCGCCGCTCGGCTCACCGACCCGGCGATCGACCCGTATGTCATCGCGGTCGGGGCATCGGATCCGGGCGGCAGTGTGAATGGCTGGAAGAACCCCAAGGTGGCGTCGTTCAGCAGCCGGGGATCGGTGTCCCGGCACGTCGACCTGGTGGCGCCGGGCACGTCGATCGCCTCGCTGCGAGACCCCGGCTCGTTCGTCGATGCCAACAACCCGCAGGGCATGATCGCCGGGGACACGACCAAGCGGCTGTTCCGGGGCAGCGGCAGCTCGCAGGCCGCCGCGGTGGTGACCGGAACGGTCGCGCTGTTGCTGCAGGCGGCTCCGGGTCTTACTCCCGACCAGGTGAAGGCTGCTCTGGTCAGCTCGGCCACGCCGATCCTGGGTGCCAGCCCGCTGGATGCTGGGGCTGGTGAACTGAACGCTGACGGTGCCGTGGTCGCGGCCTGGTCGATCGCCGCCCAGGCCAAGCTGGGACTGGCGGGCTGGACCACGCAGTCGTTCACGCCCGCCAATGGACTGGGTTCGCTCGACGCCGCCCGGGGAACCAGCCACCTGATCGATCCGGACAGCCAGCTCATGCTGCAGGGCGAAGTGGATGTTCAGGGACAGCCCTGGGTGCCGTCGGCCTGGCGGCAGGCATCGGTGGCGGGGACGAGCTGGACGGGCGGACTCTGGAACGGTGCCCGCTGGACCGGTGACGGCTGGAGCTCGGCCCGCTGGACCAACTCGGCCTGGAGCGGTGCGCGCTGGAGCGGAGCCCGCTGGTCGGATCTGGCCTGGGACTCGGCCCGCTGGTCGGGCGCCCGATGGACCGGTGCTCGCTGGACCGGCTACGGCTGGCTGTGATGACCGCGAACCCGCGAACGGCGAGCGTGGCCACCGGCTTGCTGGCGATCCTGCTGTGGGCGGCCAGCGTTGCGGCGATGCTGGTCGTCCCGGCCGGCCGGATCCTGCTGATGCCTCCGGCCGCACCCATGCTGGTGGTGCTGGGTTGCTTCGTCGCGGCCTTCGCACTGGCCGAGATCGCGCTCGTACACGTGGAATTCAGCCATCAGGCGACCTCCTTCTCATTGTCCGGGGTGGCGCTGCTGCTGGGCCTGCTGTTCTGCGACGTCCGCTGGCTGATCCTGGCCCGGGTGATCGGGGCGCTGCTGGTATTTGTCTGGCAACGTTTCACGCCGCTCAAACTGGTGTACAACCTGAGCTCCTACATGTTCGAGGCGGCGCTGGCCGGGTTGTGCCTGCACGCCTTGCTCGGCGGGGGAGCCAGGCTGACCGTGCCCACCATGCTGAGCTGCCTGCTGGTGGTCTTCGTGGTGGATCTGCTGATGAGTTCGCTGGTGATCCTGGTGATCTCGTGGCACCAGGGCGGGATCGGCCTGCGGCAGGCCGCCAGCGTCTTCATTCCCGGTTGTGTGCTGGGCGCGCTGAGTGCGGTCGCTGCGATCACCGTGGTCGGCCTGCTCGATGAGGGTGCGGCGGGGATCATCCTGACCGGAGCGCTCGGCGTAAGCGGCGCATTGCTCTACCGCGGCTATCTGATCCTGCGCCGGCGTCACCGATCCCTCGCGGTCATGCACGATTTCGTCCAGCAGGGCGTGGGCGCCGCCGCCATGGACGAACTGGCCGAAGCCCTGCTCGCGCGTACGCGCCGGATGCTGCATGCCAGCAACGTGTTGCTCTATGTCGACCGGGGTGAGCACGAGCTCCAGCTGGGGATCGACGAGGACGACGGGTTCAGCGTCGCCACGCAGCCACGGGACACCGACTGGCTGTTCTCCCGGGTGCGGGAGAACGACGAAGCCGTGGTGATCTCGCGGACCAGCAAGGAGCAGCACATGCGCCGCTGGCTGGAGGGCCGGGGACTGCGCGAGGCCATGATCGTGCCGCTGCCGCATTCCCGGATCAGCGGGTTGCTCGTGGTCACCGACCGGCTCGGCGACACCGCCACCTTCACCGCCGAGGACCTGACCCTGCTCAAGACCCTGGCCGGTCATCTGGTGGTCGCCCTGCGTGGAACCCAGCTGGTGGAACAGCTCCGCCACGACGCCACCCACGACGCGCTCACCGGGCTGGCCAACCGGTTCCTGCTCACCGAGCGGATTGATGGCAGCCTGCTGGACGAAGACACCTCAGCGCGCGCGGGACAGGGCGGCCCCGCCGTCCTGCTGCTCGACCTGGACAAGTTCAAAGAGGTCAACGACGCGCTCGGCCACCATGTCGGGGATGCCCTGCTGCAGGTGGTCGGCACCCGGATCAGCTCCTGCGCTCCCGCCGGAGCCACCGTGGCCCGGCTCGGCGGCGACGAGTTCGCCGTCCTGCTCCCTGATGCTCCGCACAACCGGGCCCTGCGGATCGCCGAGAACATCCGCGCCGTGCTGGCCCGGCCGGTCACCCTGCCCGAAGCCGTGCTGAGCACCCGGGCCAGTATCGGCATCGCGATCGCGGCGCCCGGCCAGACCGGCCCGGACCTGCTGCGGCACGCCGACACCGCGATGTACGCCGCCAAGGGCGGGGCCGACTCGATCGTCGTCTACAGCCACGACCTGGACCGCGGCCGGGCCGAGCGGCTGCGGCTGCTGGCCGACCTGCACCTGGCCCTGGACCGGGACGAGCTCGAGGTGTCGTACCAGCCGCAGCTGGACCTGCACACCAACCGGATCGTCAGCGTGGAGGCGCTGGTTCGCTGGCGGCACCCGGTGCAGGGCCTGCTCAGCCCGGACCACTTCATCCCGCTGGCCGAATCCAGCGGGCTGGTCGAGGAACTCACCCGGCAGGTGTTGCGCCAGGCCCTGCGCCAGTGCCGCCAGTGGCGGGACCAAGGCCTGGACCTGGTGGTCGCGGTGAACATGTCCGCACACACCATGACCAACTCGAACCTGGCCGAAGAGATCGCCGCTGCCCTGGCCGAGGCGGGGTTACCGGCCGACCGGCTGGTGCTGGAGATCACCGAAAGCATCCTGATGGGCGACCCTGCCCGCAGTGTGCCGATCCTGCAGCGGCTGGCCGACATCGGCGTGACCATCTCGCTCGACGATTTCGGCACCGGCTACTCCAGCCTGGCCTACCTGCAGAAATTGCCGGTCAGCGAGGTGAAGATCGACAAGTCGTTCGTGATGGGACTGCTGCCCGGCGATCAGGCCGCGGCCAGTTCAGTGCTGGTCCGCAGCATCCTGTCCTTGGGCGACAGCCTGGGCCTGCGGGTGGTGGCCGAGGGAGTGGAGGACCTGCACGCGCTCAATCTGCTTCGCGAACTCGGCTGCGACCTGGCTCAGGGCTTCCACATCTCACGGCCGCTGACCGCCAGCCAAATCACCGCCGAACTGATCGGGGCCGGGGTGGACGGAGACCTGCTCACGCTGGCCGGCTGACCGGTCCCGGACGGCGATCCAGGGCTGAGCGCGGCTCAGGCCGAGCCCAGTGTGTACCGCACGCTCTGGCTCAGGGCGATCTGGCCCGCAGCGTTGCGAGCCGGGCGGAGAAGTTCCGTAGCCCGGGCCAGCACCTCATCGTGGCGCTCCGCCGGGACCGCCTCCCACATCGCTCGCTGGCCATGGGACCAGCTCCACTCGCGCCACTGTCCGGCGTCCCGGAAGACCGCCGTGAACATTCGGCTGGTCGTTCGGACGTCGTGAAAACCGGCTTCCTGAAACAGGTGTTCAACTCCTTGGTCGCTGGCGAATGGGCCGGAGGCGCCACTGGTCCGGGCATCCAGCAGCTGCGGCGGCAAAAAGGGGGCGAAGACGTCGTCCACCGCCCTGACGATCTCGTCTCTGGGCCCGAAGGTCGAGATCGCTACTCGGCCACCAGGTCTGAGCAGTTCGTGCCAGCTGCGCAGTGCTGTTATCGGATCCGGGAGGAAGAACAGAACCAAGGACGACGCGATCGCGTGAAAGGAGCCGGGGGTCAGGTCCGGTGCGGTCGCATCCATCACCGCGAGATCCACCTGGGTCAGGCCATGGGCGGTGACGTCGGCCCGAAGAGCATCGATCATGCCCTTGGCCACGTCGATCCCGGTCACGTGGCCGGTCGGCCCCACCGCTTCGGCCAGGGGCAGAAGCACTGCTCCCCGTCCGCAGCCGGCATCCAGGATTCGCTCTCCGGGCAGCGGATTCAGGTGGCTGACCAGCCCCTTGGCGATCGGCGTGAACCAGGCGATGCCGACCTGGTCATAGCTGGCGGCCACCCGATCGAAGACGGCCGCCACCGCCCGGGTGCGCTCCTGCCCCGGCGCGACCGAATCGTTCATGTCCGGATGGTAGTGCCGCGCGTCCGGCTGTCAGCCGCTGACCTGATTGGCACCGGCGCTGGCCGCTACCACCAGCCCTGACGCCGGGCCCAGACCAGCACCCAGGCCGACATGCTGGCCATCACGATCAGGAGGAAGATCAGGATCTCCCAGTGGGTGTGATCGCTGACGATCACGTTCATGCCCAGCACCGATGAAACGGCCGTGATCGGCAGGGTGACCGCAGCGATCACGGCCAGCCGTTCGGCCGCGAGGGTCATCTTGGTGTTGATCCTGGTCTGATAGAAGTCGATCACGCCCTGTAGATACTCCCGCTGGACCTCAGCCGAAGCCATCACTCGCTCGAACTGGTCCACCGAATCCGACATCAGCGCATGCTCGGAGTCGCTGACGTTGCGCAACATGCTCATCCGCGAATACACCTCGCGGTCCAGGGCTGCCATCGTGGTGATCGCCTGCAGCCCTAGCCGCACCCCGAACATCTCCTCCAGGAAGTCTTCCGGGTTGCCGATCTCGCCGGAGGTGACCCGGCGTTCCAGATCCCAGGTCACGTAGCGCAGCTGCGACAGATGCACATTCATCCGCCGGTTCATCCCGGTCAGGATCGCGTGGATCAGCTCATCGACGTTGCCCGGATGCCAGCGCCCGACGTCGATCCGCCGGGCCACCGCCTGGGTTTCCACCAGCGCAACCGCCGGGTCCACGGTGGGACTGATCGGGCCGTGCACGGTGACCACGTAGTTGTGGCCGACGAACAGCTTGAGCTCGATCGAATGCACGTGCCCGTGCTCGCCCGGATCCGGAACGTGCAGCACCAGGAACGCGTGGTCGCTGTACATGTGCAGCTTGGCCACCGGGTTGCGGCGCAGACAGTCGGCGACGGCTCGATGATCGAACTGGAAGACGTCGGTGAGCACGTGCGCGGTCTCAGGATCCGCACAGGGAAGATCCACCCAGATCAAGCTGTCGTCCGCGGCCAGCGCTGCCTTCACACCGGCCAGGTCAACCGGGCCGGGCGCGGGTCCACTGAGCTGCCGAATCTCCACAGGACGACGATCGCACCAGCCGCCGGGATAGGCCACATAAACCGGGCTGCCGCTAGCATTTTGGCTTCGCACCCTCGTCCATGCCCGCAGCTGAAGGGAGCTCTGATGACCGATCCGCAGGCAGGGCCGGCACCATTCTCGGCCGCCCGCGAGCCGGTCGATGCCGGCTCGGGGCGGGTCCCGTGGTGGCGTCATGCGGTGGTCTACGAGATCTACCCGCGCAGCTTCGCCGACAGCAACGGCGATGGGGAGGGCGATCTGGAAGGGGTCAGGGCCGCCCTGCCCTACCTCCAAGACCTTGGCGTGGACGGAATCTGGATGGCTCCTTGGTACCCCTCGCCGATGGCTGACGGCGGCTACGACGTCAGCGACTTCACCAGCATCCACCCCATGTTCGGCAGTCTCGAGGAGGCCAGCGCGCTGCTGCGCGAAGCACATGCCCTGGGCCTGAAAGTGATCGTCGACCTGGTCCCGAACCACACCTCCGATCAGCACCCCTGGTTCCAGGCCGCGCTGGCCGCCGGGCCGGGCTCGCCGGAGCGGGAGCGGTACATCTTCCGCGATGGCCGGGGGCCGGACGGAAACCAGCCCCCGAACAACTGGATCAGCTGCTTCGGCGGCCCGGCCTGGGCCAGGGTGATCGAGGCGGACGGCCGTCCCGGGCAGTGGTACATGCACATGTTTGCCCCCGAGCAGCCGGACCTGAACTGGAAGAGCGAGGCGGTGCTGTCGGCATTCGACCAGATCCTGAAGTTCTGGTTCGACCAGGGCGTGGACGGCTTGCGGATCGACGCTGCCCCGGCGCTGGGCAAGGCTGACGGCCTGCCGGACGCCGACTACGGCGGCGATCTGCGGTTCCTGACCCTGGAGTGGATCGGCAACCCGCACTGGGATGTGGACGAGGTGCACGACGTGTTCCGTCGCTGGCGGGGGATTGCGGACAGCTACGACGGGGACCGGACGTTCATCGCCGAAGCGGTGGTCAGCAGCTCGGAACGGCTGGGCATGTACCTGCGCCCGGACGAGATGCACACCGCCTTCAACTTCCCGTTCATGAAGTCGGCCTGGGACGCCGCCGCGCTGCGCGCCGTCATCGACGAAACCCTGGAGGCGTTGAAGCCTTCCGCAGTGCCCGCGACCTGGGTGCTGTCCAGCCATGACGAGGTACGGCTGGTCACCCGCTACGGCCGCCGAACCACCTCATCGGCGCATTTCTCCGACGGCCAGGGTGAGGTCTCGGACCCCGTGCTGGGCACCAAGCGGGCGCGGGCCGCGACGCTGCTCACCCTCGCCCTGCCCGGCGGCGCCTACATCTATCAGGGTGAGGAACTGGGCCTGCCGCAGGTGGACGATCTGCCCGACGAGATGCTTCAGGATCCAGTCTTCAAGCGCAGCGGAGGTCAGATGCGTGGCCGGGATGGCTGCCGGGTTCCGCTGCCGTGGAACGGGAATCGGCCGCCGTTCGGCTTCTCGCCCGACGGCGTGCGGACCTGGTTGCCGCAGCCAGCGTCCTGGGCCGGGCTGACGGTCGAGGCTCAGCGGGCCGATCCCGCCTCGGTGCTCAGCCTGCACCGAGCGGCGCTGCGGCTGCGGCGGGCGCTGCCCGGCCTTCGCTCCGACGACTTCGCCTGGCGCCCCTCCGCTGCGGGCGTGCTCGATTTCGACCGCGGGCCGGGGGAACGCTGCGTGGTGAACATCTCCGGCGATCCAGTGCCGCTGACGGGCGCCGGTGAGGTGCTGCTGGCCAGCGGGCCGCTGCTGGACGGCGCGCTGCCGGCCGACACCGCCGTCTGGCTGGCTGCTTCGGCGCAGTGAGCCTGACCTAGGTGGATCTTCGGGCAGTGACCGGCCGCTGCCCGCAGACGGCAGGGCCTGAGTCGCCGGCTGCTGGCAGGATCAGCTGGCCGGCTCGTCCGGAGCGGGCTGGGCATCCTGCGGCGCCTGAGCGTCGCTGTCCTCGTCGTCCTCGGAGAAGGGAGCCAGAGGTGCGTTCTCGGCGGCCTGCTTGGCGTCGTCGATCGCCTTCTGAGCTCGCTCGAGCGGCTCCTGGCTCATGGGCTGGTCCTTCCCTGAGGGGTCATGACGCGGCCCGCTCACCGTAGCGGTCAGCCTGGCTATCCCCGGCATTACCGTGTGCGGATGGCAACTATCGAGGACGCCGAGCAGATCGCGATGGGTCTGCCCGAGGTGACCGCAGGCACCCGTTACCGGCACCGGGCCTGGTCGGTCACCGGCAACGTGTTCGCCTGGGAACGGCCGTTCAGCAAGGCCGACATCAAGCGCTTCGGCGCGCAGACCCCACCCGGAGGAGACATTCTCGCCGTCAGCGTGGCCGATCTTGGTGAGAAAGAGGCGGTACTGGCCGCCCATCCAGAAGCGCTGTTCACCATCCCGCACTTCGACGGCTTCGCCGCGGTGCTGGTGGAGCTGCAGGCCGTTACCGGCGACGTCCTGCGAGAGACGATCGTGGACGGCTGGTTGTCGTGCGCGCCGCCGGAACTGTCCGAGCAGTACCTGAAGGACGAGGCCTGAGCCAGAGTCAGGTACCGGCTCCGATGGCCGCGGTCAGCAGTGGCCAGGCCCGGTGCAGCTCCCGCTGCCAGTAGGGCCAGTCATGGACCCCCGGATCGTAGAAGTGGATGGTGGCCGGGACGCCGAGCGACTTCAGCCGCCTGGCCAGCGCATCGTTCTCCACTCTCAGAGACTGTTCGATTCTGGCGCCCTCCGGGTTGTTGTCGCCGGGGCCGGGACGCCCGCTCCCGGCTGAGATGTAGAGCTTGGTGCCGCGCAGCTTGGCGGCCAGATCGTAGGGATTGTGCGCCTTCCACACCTGGACGCCGGTGACCGGGTCTCCCCACAATGCGGCCGGATCCTGGCCCTCGGCGCTCAGCAGGTTCTGATACCCGCGGGCAGTGCTGTCGTCGAGCAGAGTGTCCGCGACCCCGCTGAACGCCGCTGCCGCCGCGAATCGAACCGGCCGTCCTCGCGATTCACACGGTCGTGATGGCCCG
>CALMAR010000132.1:0-4236 GCA_937859855.1 uncultured Kineosporia sp. | reverse complement strand
TGCCGCCGCGAATCGATCCGGATGCCGCGCGGCGTAGCCGAGCGCGCCGAGTCCGCCCATCGAGACACCGGCCACCGCCCACCGATCCGAGGCGTGATAGTCGCGAGTGAGCAGGGCGGCCAGTTCGATGAGATGAAAGTCCTCCCAGCGCGGGCCCTTCAGCCAATTGCTGTAGAAGCCCACCCGGCCGCCGTCCGGCATCACAACCAGGGCTTGGGTGTGGGCGGACAGAGCGACCACGTCGGTGGAACGGGTCCAGCTGCGGTAATCGTCACAGCAGCCATGCAGCAGCAGAACGACCGGCAACGTTCCGCTGGCCGGTGGATAGCGGGCCGGCAACAAGATCCGGACCGGGACACGCTGCCCCGCCGCCGGGGACGACACGATCAAGTCGAGCATCCGATCCGACAGCCTGGTCGTCGATGTCACCGTGAGTTCAGTGCTGCGGGTGGTGGTTGCCCCGGTCCTGGGCGGGCTTGGCGCCGGGCCGGCTCCGGAATCCCCGGCGCAGCCGGTGATTCCCAGCAGCGCCACCACGGCGGCCGCGGCGATCAGCCGGTGGGTCTGGCGCATCGGATCGAGACCTGGCCTTCCGCTGGAGCGGATATCGACTCGTTGTGCCGATTGTCCGCCCAGCGCCCGCCTAAGTCACCGTCAGCCAGGCAGTTCCGCGTCCTTCGTCGTGCCCCGGCTCAGAGCTGGCCGAACCTGACCACGGCCACAATCGCTGCCATGATCAGCAACACGCCATTGACGGCCAGCACCTGGCGTTCCCCGCGCCGCAGATGGGTCGCCATCGCGCCCACCATCAACAGGATGAAGCCCACCGCAGCCAGCGGGGTCAGGACCCGGGCGATATCGAGCAGCCAGGGGAAAATGATGCCGATCGCGCCCAGGATCTCCAGGCTCCCAATGGCTTTGACCATTCCGTTACTGAAATCGGCGGCCCAGGCCATGTTCGGGTTCGCGATCAGTTTCTCGCGCGACTGGGCCAGCTTGCCTGCTCCAGCCGCCGTGAACGCCAGCGCCAGGATCACTGAGAGAATCCACGCTACAGCAGACACAACACTCCTAACAGAAACCCCATCCATGGTGTGCTTGCTTGTTCAACAAGTTAGCGAACCAGCGATCGAGCGAGATGACAAGTAGCGAGGGGTGAGCCTGTTCTCATCATCACCACCAACCCACCACCAACATCACGGATGCCTGGCCGGCGGCTGCTGCCTTGACGTCACGCCCACCGATCAGCGGCGGGGAAGCTGACCTCTGCCTCTGGCGAGATCGCCGGGCGATCCAGCGATCCCTGCTGGCGGGCGGTCACCACCGCCGTGGCGAAGGCCGTGGTCAGCGGAATGCTCAGAATCAGCCCGATTCCCGCCACCAGTGTGCGGACGATCTCTTCGGCGATGCCCTCACTGGTCAGCACCTGACCCAGGGGCTGATCGTAGAGGTCGATCAGCAGCAGCACAGGCAGAGCCGCTCCGGCGTAGGCGAAGGCGATGGTGTAGACGGTGGAGGCCAGGTGATCCCGCCCGATTCGCATGGCCGAGCCGAATAGCCGCCAGACGCTCAGCTGCGGCGCGTGCTCGCGCAGTTCCCAGACGGCCGAGGCCTGAGTGACCGTGACGTCGTTCAGGACCCCCAGTCCGGCCAGGATGAGCCCGCAAGTGATCACGCCGATCAGGGTGTGCTGTCCGACCAGCTGGGTCAGGCTGAGACTGTCGTCGCCGGTCAGGCCGGTCAGGTGGGCTGAGCCGACCGCCCAGCTGGCCAGCAGGGCGGTGGCGGTCAGGCCAGCTACGGTGCCCAGCAGGGCGGTCGTGGTCTTGGCCGAGATGCCGTGAGCCGCATACAGAATCACCAGCATGATGCCGACACTCCCGGCCAGGGCGACCAGAACCGGATCATGACCGGCCCGCAGGGCCGGAAGCATGAACTTGACCACCGTGAGGTAACCCAGGGCCAGGCCAGCCAGCGCCGCGACCCCCCGCAATCGGGCGACGCCGACCACGAGAAGGACGAAGACGGCCAGCAGCAGTTCCAGCGGCAGGGTCCGGGAGAAGTCCACGAAGGCGTAGGAGCTGGCCTGGGCTGAGCTGGTGGTCACCGGCTGGCCGGTTTCGTCCAGGGCGTCGGCCGGGATCCGGTCTACGACGACCTTGGTGCCGGGCCGCAGTCCCGACTCGTACAGCTGGGTGCCGACCTCGACCGAAACCACCTGGCCGGTGTCCGGGCCGCTGGCCAGACGTACCTTCACAGTGAGGCAGGTGACCTGGGCAGGAAGGCTGCCATCCGGCAGGCGGTCCTCGGACGTCCCTTCACAGGTGTGCGAACGAGCCGACACGACGGCAGCAGGGTAGGTCTTGGTCCCTTGCAACAGAGCTGATTTCAATGGCGCGACGTGGCGGGGCCACAGAGTGAGAACGCCTGTGGCGGTGATGATGACGATCAGGATGACCAAAGCCCAGAGCACGGCACTGACCACTGGCGCCACTCGCACTCCAGCGCCGGAATCCAGCCGCGCACCGGCGGCTCTCCGGCCATGACCATGGCCAGCGCCCATCATTCGTCCTTTGGCAGAGTCTCCGGTCGGTCCGCGTCTGCCCCGGCCGACTTGGCCATCACGGTTCAGCCAGCATGCAAGCCTAGTGCAGCGAGATGGCAGAACCGGTTCGGGAACTGAGGAGAGTCGTGAGCACGCACCTGACTGTTACCGGCACGGAAATGGTCACGCCGGTCCTGCGCCGGGTTTGGTTCAGCAGCGCTGATCTGTCGGCCTTTACACAGAGTTCCTTCACTGATCGGTACCTGAAGCTGGTCTTCCCCAAGGACGGAGTCGACTACCCCGAGCCGCTCGACATCCGATCACTGCGCGGCCTGATTCCGGCGCAGGACATGCCCTCGGTCCGCACCTACACCGCCCTCTTTCCAGATGTCGAGCAGGGCCGCCTGGCCATCGACTTCGTTGTTCATGGCGATGAGGGCGTGGCTGGACCATGGGCGGCCCCGGCCCCGCCCCGGGGTCAGCTGCTGGCCAACCGGCCCCGGGGGGCCGACCGCCCCGACCCCCCCCCCGCCGGGCAGCTGCGGGGTGGGGACGAGTCCGCGCTGCCCGCCATCACCGCGGCGCTCAGTGACCTGCCGCAGACGGCGGTGGCCCGGGTGGTGGTGCTGGTCGACTCCGCTGCGTACGAACCAGCGCTGCCGCTTGCGGCCGGCGCCGAGGTTACCTTCGTTCATCGTGAGGACGGCGCCGGCTCTGGCAACGCCTTGCTGGACGCGGTCCGGGCCATGTCCTGGCTGCCCGGACGGGTCCATGCCTTCGTGCACGGCGAGGCTGAGCAGGTGATGCACGGCATCCGGCCCCACCTGTTCACCGAGCGGCAAATCAGCCGCGAGCAGGTGTCGATCTCCGGCTACTGGCGGATGGGACGGTCCGAGGAGGGCTTCCGGCAGTGGAAGTCGCAGCTGGCTGAGGCCGAGGGCGGCAGCCGCCGCTGATCAGCCATCTATTCGACGAGGGCCTGGGTGCCTAGAACGAGCGTGAGCGCCAGCCGCTGCGCGTCGTCCGCACCGGGTTCGGCCGTGTAGACGGTGATGCGCAGGTCATCTCCGGCGACGATGAGCGTGTCGCAGTCGAGCGCGATGCGCCCGACCGCTGGGTGGTCGACGATCTTGCGCCGCGACATGTCCGCAGGAGGGGGCGGGGCGGGAGATTGCCAGAGTTCAGTGAAGCCCGGCGCCGAGTCGCCGAGGTCATTGATCAGCGCCCCAGGCTCCGGTCGGCGGGGTAGCGGGCGGTAGTCAGGCGTAGGTCGGCGACGAGCAGAGCCACGTGCTGAGCGAACTCCCGGCCGGTGTGGACGACGCGGGTGGGCCGGCGGTTCAGGTGACGCCAGATGGCATTGCGCTCCTGGCCGCGCCAGCTCGTCGTATCGCCCATCAGCGCGTCGTAGGGCGCGTTGGCCAGGACCAGCGTCCAGGTGGCGTCGTAGACGACGACGGGCGTGTGGGCGAGGCGGTCGAGCACGCGCTGCACGCTCGCAGGCACCCGCGAGGGGACGACGTCGAGCCCGGGGACGGTCAGGCCAGCCAGCTCGCACCCGGCTGGATGCCCGGCACCGCCCTCAGCCGGGCCGCCCCGGGCCCGTTCAAGCGGCGGGGCGTGGCCAGGGCCGGCTCCCCGGCGTGGCCCCTCCCGAAAAGTCAGGCCCCGTGCGGGCCTCGATCGCCCGC
>CALMAR010000131.1 GCA_937859855.1 uncultured Kineosporia sp. | reverse complement strand
GGTCGAGCCGGCCCTCGAGGAGGTCGGGGAGGCGGAGCTGGACGATGCGCTGGCGGCGCTGCGCTAGTAGAGATCCGAAGTGGGCCAGCGGGTGCGGGCGAGGATGGGGTGGGCGGGGGCCCGGCGCGCGGCTTCCGCCGCCGCCGGGCCGCGGCCGGCTCCAGGCCGCCCAGGTGCAGCACCGGGATCGCGTCAGGCTGGAAAGTGCCTGCGGCATCGCCACTGCGGCCGGCAAAGACCATCGCGACCCGGTCGGCCTGCAGCTGTCGCGCCGCGAACAGCAGCGCGTTCGCTGAGGCCCCGTCCAGCCACTGGGCGTCGTCGACGACGCACAGAACAGGTCCGTCGTCCTCGGCATCGGTGAGAACCGAGAGGGCGGCAACGCCCACGAGGAACGGCTCGACCGGGGCCTCGCCGCTGTCCTCGTGCCCGAACGCGACCCGCAGGGCCCGGGCCTGCGGCGCCGGGAGCCGGTCCCACACGAGGACCGGACGCAGGAGGCGGTGCAGCGCGGCGAACGGCAAGGGCGCCTCTGACGCCACCCCCGTCGTCGTCAGGACCCGCACGGCGCGCTGCTCCTGCTGCGACTGGACGCCGGAGACCAGGTCACGCAGGAGGGCGGTCTTCCCGATACCCGGGTCGCCCACAACCACGAGGACGGCCGCCTTGCCCGCGCGCGCTGAATCGACCATCTCGGCGAGGCGCGCGCGCTCGTCGTCGCGGCCGTAGAGCACCTTGCGAACCTACTACCGGCCCGCCGGCTGCTTGAGGCGCTGCATTGGCCGGGCGGAGATCCCGAGCAGGGCAGGCACAGGCCCGTGTCGCTCCGTCTTCGAGCGGCGAGAGCCCAGTGGGTGTGCCAGCCGAATCTCCTGTCCACTGCCCCCGAAACCGGCATGAGAACCGGCGCGGAGTCAGGACCGGTCGCTCGAGGGCATCGAGCGACCGGCCCCTGGTGGTGCACGCTCAGGGCTGGATGGTGACGTTCCCGGACCTGGTCCGTGCAGTGATCATCGCGGGGGAGTTCGCATCCTCCTCGACGCCCACCCGGACCTGGCCGGCTCGCGCGTCGGCGTCGATCCGGTAGGCCTGCCGCGGGACGGTCAGGGTGACGTTTCCTGCGCCTGATGTCGCAGTGAGTTCGGCGGGCACGGCGAGGAGGGTCGCAGAGACATCACCGGAATCCGTGCTCATGGCCGCCCGTGGAGCGCCGACCCGGTCCAGAGCGAGGTCTCCCGACTTCACGTCGACGTCGATCGCTTTCAGGACCAGGCCGGAGGCGCGGACGTCCCCGGAGTCGACGCGCACCTGGAGGGTCACACCCGAGGGCACGCTCACCGTCTGGTCGATCCGGCAGTTGCCGATGCCGGGCGCCGGGCAGCCCCCGGTGATGGTCAGAACGCCGTCGTCCACATGTCCCACGGCCCCTGGCTTTCCGAAGGACCAATGCCGTTGCGTCCGCACGTCGACCCGCCCGGTCGACGAGCTGGGCACGAGGGTCACGGATCCGGCGTCGTGCGCGATGACCACGCGGGTGATGCCGTCAGCGGTGAACATGCTGCGGTCCGCGTGTGAGAACCGGTGCGTGACCAGAACGAATCCGGCGGCGAGCAGGGCGAGCACGACGACCGCGACCAGGGTGCGGCGTAGGGCGGGCCGGCGCCGGACGGGCAGGGCAAGCTGGTCGTTCTGTAGTTCGATGACGGTGGGCATCTGAAGGCTCCTTCGCGAGCATCCGCTGGTTGACGAGTTACCGACAGCGACGCTAGGGAGGGCCGGGACCTGGGACATCGGGGCAGGCGCGGATCTTCCTGCCGGGGTTAACCCCGATGTCGCCGCGGAGCGTTGCTGTGAGAATCGTCGTCATGGCACCGACTCTGTTGATCGTCGACGACGACGACCGTTTCCGGGCCTTCGCCTGGGAGCTGCTCGAACTGGAGGGGTTTCGGGTGGTAGGCACGGCAGCCGACGGTCTCCGGGCCCTGGTGCTCGCTCGCAGGGTCCGTCCGGACGTCGTACTGCTGGATATTCAGATCCCCGAACCCAGCGGCTTTGATGTCGCGCGCATGCTCTCGGCCGAGCAGCATGGTCCTGCTGTCGTCCTAACCTCGGGCCGCAGCGCCCGGGATTACGGGCAGCGGCTGAGCGAGTGTCGGGGTGTTGCAGGCTTTGTCCCGAAGGCCGAAGTGTCGGGCGAGCGCCTCCTGGCCATCCTCGGTGGACACTCCGGAGCCGGCGCATGACCAGTCACAGGCATGCATTGGTCGGCACCGGCTGTGGACTGGTGGGCTTGCTGGCGGGAGCGGCGGTGCTGTGGGGCGGCTACCACACAACCACGGCCGTCGCTGCTGCGACGGTGGTATTGGTTCTGGCGGTTGGCTGGTCCTTTTCGGGATTGGGCATCGTCGCCTGGAAACGTTGGCCGTCCAGTCGAACAGGGCTGCTGATGGTCGGTGTCGGCCTGACCTGGTTCGCCCGCTGCGTGGGGGCGGTGGACCGACAGTGGGCTTTCGACGTCGGCGTCGTTGTCTCCTCGCTGTACCTGGCGATCCTGGGTCATGCGATCTTGACCTATCCCGGCGGTCGCATCCAGTCAGGCTGGCAGCTCGGTGTGGTCGTTGCCTGTTACGCCTGCACGGTCCCGCTGAGTGTGATCGGACATTGGTTCGTGTCGACCGGTTGCCGCGACTGCCACCAGAACCTGATAGTGGCCGGCGAGCAGAGCCGCGCGTCGGGAACCGGCTCGCGGGTGCTGCTCGCGGCCGCCACGTCGGTGATCGCTGTCGGTCTGGTCGTCATGGCTGCCCGATGGCGTTCGGCGACCCCGGCGCGCCGCCGTAGCGTGGCACCGGCATTCTGGGGGGCAGTGATCATCCTCCTGGCCCTCGTCGCGCAGAACATCAGCGCGATGATCATGCCGGCGGCCTTCTCGGCGGTGCTGGGTTGGGTGGTCACGATTGCGCTGGTGCTGTGGCCGCTGGGCCTGGTTGCGGGGATGGCGCAGGCACGCCTGGACCGCTCATCGGTCGCGGACCTCGTCGTGGAACTCGGCAGGTCCATGCCGCCCGGCCGGATGCGCGAAGCTCTGGCCCGGGCCCTTCACGATCCCACTCTCGTGCTGGCGTTGTGGCTTCCGGATCTCGGGACCTATGTGGACGCCGCCGGCCGACCCGTACCTCCGCCGGCGGAGGACGACCGCCGGGCACTGACTCGACTAGAACGAGATGGGCAGGTCGTGGCCGCCCTGGGGCACGATGCTGCGCTGAAGGATCAGCCGGAACTGCTGTCCGCCGTCGCATCCGCGGCAGGCATGGCCGTTGAGAACGAACGGTTGCATGCAGAGGTTCTGGCTCACCTGGCAGAGACACGTCAATCACGGCTGCGCATCCTGGAGGCCACGGACGTCGAACGACGGCGGATCGAACGCAACCTGCACGACGGCGCCCAACAGCGGATGATCAACGTACTCCTGGCGCTGCGGTTGGCCCGGCTCCGGATGGCTGCTCAGGACCACGCAAGAGCCGACATGACGCTCGAGGCGGCGACGACCGAACTGACTCAGGCCCTCACCGAGCTACGCGACCTCGCCCGCGGCATCTACCCCGCTGTCCTGTCCGACGGCGGTCTCACGACGGCCGTGCGGGAACTCGGTCTCCGCTGCGCCGTCGCAGTCCGCGTGGACAGCAGTATCGGCGATCAGCGCTTTTCCCAGCCGATCGAGGAGGGCGCCTACTATGCCGTCTCCGAAGCCCTGGCCAACGCCAGCAAGCACGCGGCAGCCAGCCAGGTGGTCGTCTCGATCGATCGGAAAGGCCGCGAACTGATCGTCGAGATCTGCGATGACGGTGTCGGCGGCGCCTCCCTCACCGGCGGAACCGGATTGCGCGGGCTGCAGGATCGCGTCAACACACACGCAGGCCGGGTCCGCATCGACAGCGCCCCGGACAGAGGTACGCGCATCGTCGTGAGCATGCCGTGCGGGTAGTCATCGCCGACGACGCCGCGCTCTTCCGCCAGGGACTGGCAGCTCTGCTCACCGAGGTCGGGGTGGATGTGGTCGGTCAAGCTGCAGACGTGCCCGACCTGCTCGGCATGGTCGAAACACATGAGCCCGACGCCGTGATCGTGGACATTCGGATGCCTCCCACATTCTCTACCGAAGGGCTCGAAGCCGCCCGGGCCATTCGCAGCCGACCGTCGTCGATCGGTGTGCTCGTGCTGTCGCAGTACGTCGAGACGCACTACGCCCTGGAACTGCTCGAGGGGGGCGCCCGAGGAACGGGGTACCTGCTCAAAGAGCACGTCGCCGACCTCGACCAGCTCACCGATGCCCTCACGCAAGTCGCAGCTGGGCGGTTGGTGATCGACCCGGCCGTCGTAGCGCGAATGATCAAGCGGTCCCCCCACGATCCCTGCGCGACCCTGAGCGAGCGCGAGCGCGAGGTGCTCGCACTGATGGCTCAAGGCCGGACCAACGGCGCCATCGCGCGCACCCTGTTCGTCACGGACAAGACCGTCGAGACACACGTGCACAGCATCTTCACCAAGCTCGGGCTGCTGAGCACTTCCGACGACCACCGACGCGTTCTCGCCGTCCTCGCCCACCTCTCTACAGCGGCAGGCACAGAATGAGCGGATCGTTTCCCGTCGAAATCTGCACAGCGTGCCCGCAGCATCGCCCCGGGTCGGAGGTGCGCGCCGGGCAGCATTCACACCACCACTTCTGTAATTCCTTGACAGTCGCCTCTGGCCTGGACCGTAGAGGCACCTTCACAGGGGGCCAGCGGCGAAGGGGCCATTGTGACGACGTCAATTCAGGATTTAGGCTGGACGTACATTGTTCGCGGACCGGGAGCCGCTGCTGTGAAATCGCGCAGAAGTTGGACGGTGGTGGACGTGGACACCCAGAGGACGTTGCTGGTCAGCCGGTGGCGCTGGTACGCCACGTGGTGGGCCGCCTGGCTGCGCATCTATGACGGTGCAGATACGAAGATCGCGCGCGAAGGGCGAACATCGTTGCCTTCCGGCCCCCGCACGTATCCCCGTTCCCCCCACGAGTGAGCCCGTGGCGATTCGAGGAGTCTGCCGATGGATGCCTCACGTTCCGGCCGAGCGTCCAGCGGAGGAGGGCTTCGAGGTGATGGGGAAGTCGAAGTAGGTTGCCGGATAGGGCTCGTCCTCGAGTATGTAGTGCCACCACTCGAACGCGTAGGCAACGAAGCCGCTGCTTTCCATGACCGAGCGGAGCTGGTCGCGGTTCCTCGCGTGGGTCGTGGTGATGCCCGATGCGCCGTGATGCGAGATCGGGTCCATCAGGTCGTGGGCGCCACCCATGTCGGCGAGCATCCCGGTATCCAGGTGGAAGAGAGTCAGGTCGACGGTGCTGCCTCGGCTGTGGCTGGACCTGGCGGCGACGTAGCCCTGCTCGAACATCTGTGAGCGCTCGATGCGGGGGTAGTGCCGCGTCTTGGTGAGTCCGTCCTCGGGCTGCTGCGACCAGGTGAGGAAGCAGTCCACCGCGTGCTGGGGGCGGTAGCCGTCCCACAGCAGGATGCCGAATCCGAGGGCGGCGGCCTCGTCTCGGGCTTGTTCCAGCGCCGCACACAGTGCGTTCGTGCCCACGATGCGATTGGCGAGGTAGCCGTCGATCGGGCGACCGGTGAAGTTGTCCCAGGTGGCGTACTTGGCGTCCCAGCGGATGCCGGAGACGTGTTCGTCGACGTAGACGAAGTCGATGTTCACCGTGGGTCTCCGTTCAGCGCAAGGGACACGATCCGATCGATGACGTCGCCGAGCGACAGTCCGGCGGCGGCCATCATCCGGGGATACCGGCTGTAGGAGGTCAGTCCCGGAAGGGTGTTGACCTCGTTCAGGACGATGCTCCCGTCCTGTTTGAGGAACAGGTCGACCCGGGCGAGCCCCCGGCACCCCAGGGCCCGGTAGACGGTCTTGGCTGTCGCCTGCACCCGCGCGCGGAACTCGTCCGGGATGTCTGCGGGCACGACGAAGGTCGAGTTCTCCGAACCGGTTTCGGGTGTCTCCTCCTGGTGAATGCGGAAGAAGCCGTGCGAGATCGCGATCCGGTCCACCTCGCCCGCGAACAGGCCGTCGTCGTCGCCGAGGATCGCGCAGCCGATCTCGCTGGCGACGACAGCCTCCTCGACGATGACCTTGGAGTCGTACTCGCGTGCGGTGCTCACCGCGTCGGCCAGTTCGTCCCTGCCGGCGACCTTGCTGACCCCGAACGACGAGCCTGAGCGGGCGGGCTTGACGAAGACGGGATACGGGAACCGGCCGGCCTCGATATCAGCCGCGGGTTCGATCACCCAGTGCCGTGGTGTGGCGACGCCGGCGCTCGCGGCGACGAGGTAGGTCAGAGACTTGTCCATGCACAGGGCCGAGCTCTGGATGTCGCAGCCGACGTACGGGATGCCTGCGAGCTCCAGGAGCCCTTGAACCGCGCCGTCTTCGCCGAGCTTTCCGTGCAGCACGGGAAGGACGACGTCGAGACGGCGGGTCTCGACGTGTCGGTCGGCGTGTCGGTCGTCGATGAGCAGCAACCCGTGGACGCCGCGGTCGGGGGAGAGGACGACGGTACGGCCGGTCTCTGCCCAGTCCGGTTCCGGTCCGGCGCAGAGCTTCCATTCGCCGTCGGTGGTGATGCCGACCCAGTGCGGCTCGTACTTGGTGGTGTCGAGATGTCTGGCGACCTCCTGGGCGGACTTGACCGAGATGGGGTGCTCCTCGCAGACACCGCCGAACAGGATTCCGAGGTGCGTCCTAGTCATGCTGATGCCCGCTTTCCGTGCTGAGGCTGTGCACGCAGTTGATGAGGGTGTTCTGGACCGTGTCGTGTAGGGCGTGGTCGGTGTAGTACGCGGTGTGCGGGGTGATCAGCACGTTCGGGAGAGCATGCAGCCGCAGCCACAGGTCGCTGCGGATGGGAGCGTCGCGGCGATCCGTGTAGAAGATGCCGTCTTCGCCTTCCACGACGTCCAGTGCCGCACCGCCGAGCCGACCGGCCTCCAAAGCGTCTACGAGGGCTTCGGTTTCGATGAGGGCACCGCGCCCGGTGTTGATCACGACCGCACCGGGCTTCAACTGCTGGATGTGCGCGGTGTCGAGAAGATGGTGGGTCTCCCGGGTGAGCGGGGTGTGCAGGGTGACGATGTCGCTGTGCTGCAGCAGCGTGTCCAGTGGCACGTACTCGGCCGGCCCGGCACTGCGCCGGTCGTGCGCCTGGATGCGGCAGCCGAAGCCGGAGAGCCGGTCGATGACGGCGCTGCCAATGTGCCCGGTCCCGATGACCCCGACGGTCAGGTCACGCAGCTCTCGGCCGCGGGTCTCGTTGAGCCGGTAGTCGTGGAGGTCGGTGCGCCGGACGACGGTCCGTGCGTGCCGCAGGGTCATCAGGATCAGCATCAGGGTGTAGTCCGCGACGCTGTCGGGGGAGTAGGACACGTTCCCGACGGTGATTCCGAGCCGCGCCGCGTAGGCGACGTCGATATGGTCGTATCCGACGCTTCGGGTGGAAACGTAGCGGACCCCGGCGTGGCTGAGCGCACGCAGCGTCCCGTGGGTGACCTGGGTCTTGTGGCCCACGCTGACGCACCGCTTTGCGACCGCGAGGTGCGCCGTGCGTTCGGTGACGGGCTGCTGGGTGAGCGTCGGGCTGACGCCGAAGCGCGGTGCCAGTTCGCGGAACAGGGCCGCCTCGTCCGTTCCGCAGCCGTAGACGACCAGCCCCGTCATCGAGCGGGGCCGCCGTGGCGAGCCGGGCGCCGGCGCGGACCGAGCTGCAGTCGGATCCGCCCTGGCGCCGATGCTCATGTCCGCAGTCAAGAGACCGCGTCGTTGCCAGGACGTAGGCGGATATCCAGACCTGCGCGGTACATCTGCGCACGTGTTCGAGCCGGACGTGTTCGGCAGGGACAGCGCGGCGGCGACCTCGTCGAGCCGGGCACCACGCGAGGCTTTGACGAGCACCACGTCGCCTTCGGTGAGGTGATCACGAAGCCAGGCCGCGGCTGCCGAATTGTCGGGAAGCGTCACAGCCCGCGCTCCGGCGCCCTCGGCGATGGGTCGGGCTCCATCACCGACGACGACCACGGCGTCGGCATGGGCGGCGGCGTACGCGCCGATCGCGACGTGTGCCGCGTCACTCTCCTCACCGAGTTCCAACATCTCTCCGAGCACCGCGACTCGCCGACCGGTGGTCGCGATCGAGGCGAGCGCGTCCAGGGCGGCACGAGTCGAGTGCGGGTTGGCGTTGTAGGAGTCGTTGAGCAGCGTCGTCCCGCTGGGGAGAAGCTGGCGTTCCAGGCGCCACTTCGACACCGAGGCAGTTGCCAGTCCGGGCGCGCTCACCTTCAGCGGAACGCCGATGACGAGCCCGGCCGCTGCCGCCGCGGCGGCATTGACGGCCTGATGTGCACCCACGATCGGCAGCGACACGTCGACCGCGTCGTCGGCGGCACACAGCGTGAAGGACGGCCGACCGGACCGGTCCAGGCGCAGGTGGCGAAGGCGCACGTCGGCGTCGGCCGCGCGTCCGAAGGTCAGCACTGGACCGTCGGTGAGTGAGCGCATGGCCAGCACCCGGGGATCGTCGGCGTTCAGGATCGCCGAGCCACCCTGTGCCATTCCCTGCACGAGTTCGCCCTTCGCGGAAGCGATGGCTGCCCGGGACCCGAACTCGCCCAGGTGTGCCTCTCCGACGTTGAGGACGACGGCAACGTCAGGCGCCGCGAGCCGGGTGAGGGCGGCGATGTCACCGACGTGGCGGGCTCCCATCTCCAGCACCAGATGGCGCGTGGCCGCGTCCACGCGGAGCATCGTCAGCGGGACGCCCAACTCGTTGTTGAGCGAACCGAACGTGGCGACCGTCGGGGCCACGGGTTCCAGGATCGCCGCGATCATGTCCTTGGTGCTGGTCTTGCCCTGGGAACCGGTCACCGCGACGACCCCGAGCCCAGGACGCAGCCGCGCGACGACCTGTGCGGCGAGTGCCTGCAACGCCGCCTGGACGTCGTTAACGACCACGGTGGGCAGTTCGGTTGGTCGCGACCCGAGCACGGCCACCGCTCCTGCTTCGCCTGCCCGAGCGGCGTAGTGGTGCCCGTCGGTTCGGCTCCCGGTGACCGCGACGAAGAGTCCACCAGGCGTCGACTGTTGACTGTCGAGGACGGCGGGCGCGGTCACGGTCACGGTCGGGTCGCCCGTGACGGTGCCACTGACCACCTCGGCGATCTCGGTGAGAGCGAGCGGGATCATGACGAGTCAGTCAAGACAGTCCGGTGTTGTCAGGGCGTATTGGTTTTTCAATATGCCGACGAAACGCCGCTCCTTCTACGATTCACGCTATGCGCGTGCTGGTTGTCGAAGATGAGCCGCTGATGGCGCGGGCTATTCGCGACGGGCTGCGCCTGGAAGCGATTGCGGCCGACCTCGCCGGCGACGGTGACACGGCACTGGAACTGCTGAGCGTCAACTCCTACGACATCGCCGTCCTCGACCGTGACATCCCCGGCATCTCGGGCGATGAGGTGGCCGAACGGATCATCGCCTCGGGCAGCGGCACACCGATCCTCATGCTCACCGCCGCCGACCGCCTCGACGACAAGGCATCGGGTTTCGAGCTCGGTGCGGACGACTACCTCACCAAACCGTTCGACCTGAGGGAACTGGTGCTCCGGCTGCGAGCACTCGACCGTCGACGAGCGCACAGCCGGCCACCGGTGCGCGAGATTGCCGATCTGCGGCTCGATCCGTTCCGCCGCGAGGTCTACCGCGACGGCCGCTACGTGCCGCTGACGCGCAAGCAGTTCGCCGTGCTCGAGGTCCTCGTCGTGGCCGAAGGTGGGGTGATCAGTGCCGAGGAACTCCTCGAAAAGGCCTGGGACGAGAACGCCAACCCCTTCACCAGCGCCGTCCGCATCACGGTCTCGGCTCTGCGCAAGCGACTCGGTAAACCGTGGCTGATCGCCACCGTTCCCGGCCTCGGGTACCGCATCGACGCAACCCCGGACGCAACCCCGGACGCGCACCCGGACGCGCCCAACGGCGCAGGCAGTCGTGACTAGGCGGCCTGGACTGAGCGTTCGCCTCAAATTGACTCTCAGTTACGCAGGATTCCTCATCGTGGCCGGAGTCGTCCTGCTCACCGCGGGGTACTTCTCGCTCTCGCGTGGCTTCCACCCCGGCGTGGTCTTCGTCGTGCGCAGTCACGCTGAGTTCGTGCACTACTTCGCTCCGACCGCCGCGATCGTGCTGGCATTCCTGCTGATGTTCGGTCTCGTGGGCGGGTGGTTTCTTGCCGGGCGCATGCTCGCCCCGCTCTCCCAGATCACGACGGCTACTCGTCGAGCTGCCGCAGGTTCGCTCGACCACCGGATCGAGTTGAACGGCGCACAAGACGAGTTCCGCGAACTCGCCGACAGCTTCGACGCCATGCTCGCCCGGATTGACGCACAGGTCACTGAGCAGCAGCGGTTCTCGGCCAATGCCTCCCACGAACTGCGCACCCCGTTGGCGATCACCCAGACACTCCTCGACGTCGGCCGCAGAGATTCCGCGCGCGCGACCAGCGAACTCCTCGAGATCCTGCACGATGTCAACGCGCGCGCGATCGACCTCACCGAGGCGCTGCTGCTGATGAGCCGCGCCGAGCAGGGAGCCTTCACGCGCGAACAGGTCGACCTGTCCCTGATCGCAGAAGAAGCATCCGAGGCGCTGCTGCCACTTGCCGAGAAGCACGACACGACCATCGAAACAACCGGCGACGTCGCACCGGCCAACGG
The DNA here is from genome assembly GCA_937859855.1 of uncultured Kineosporia sp. Next base: position 839 of record CALMAR010000131.1, on the reverse strand, counting down.
CTCACATTCTCTGCTGCTCCAGATGGCCATGAACCTGGTGCACAACGCCGTCGTCCACAACCTCCCGGCGGGAGGCGAGATCTGGGTCACCACGACCGTGCGCCCGGCATCTGTCACTCTGGCCGTGGAGAACACCGGCGCGCCTCTCAACCCGACACTGGTGCCTACTCTCACCGAGCCGTTCCAACGAGGCACCCAACGCATCCGAAGCGACCAAGCCGGTGTCGGGCTGGGCCTGGCAATCGTCAAGCGAATCGCCGAGGCACACGGTGGATCCCTGGCCCTTTCCCCACGCCCCGACGGAGGCCTTTCCGTCAGCGTCGAACTGCCAAAGGCAGCCTCCTGAGACGATTCGACGTCATCAGGTGATCATCCGCTTCTTGCTGCTGGCCCGAGACGTCACAGCGCCCCGGAATCCGCTCGGCGCCCTGCTCGGCGCGAGAAAACCGTGAAGCAGGCAGCAGCGAATCCACGGTCAGCGACCCCACTTGCTGGTGATGTCTGGGGGCGAATCGAGCAGGATGCGCCCAAGGTCGCCGCGGACCACTTCGGGCCGGCTGCCGGTGTCGCGCCGGTGAATCGAAGGATCTCCAAGGGTGCTCCGCCGCAGGTCAGATAGGCGCCCCCAACATGTCAGAACGCGAACCCTCAAGTGTTTGGTTGAAGGCTCGCCGCTAGCGGTGGCGCACGTACACGCCAAGATTCGCCAAGAAGGCGATTTCGGGCCAAGTCGGGGGAGCTGACCTGGCTTATCGCATTTCCACGCTGGCGCGGACCGCCTAGGGGCGTGCGTTTGGGACGCCTGGCTCCACACGCAGAGCGGGTCACATGGAGACGCT
>CALMAR010000130.1 GCA_937859855.1 uncultured Kineosporia sp. | reverse complement strand
CCCCAGCGCTGCGCGCGGCGCAGACCGCTGAACCGATCGGCCGGGCGCTGGGCTGGCCGCCGGCCGCTGACGGCGACTGGAACGAGCAGCGGGCCGGGGAGTGGCACGGCTTGGCGATGGCCGACATCGTCGAGCGCTGGCCAGAGCAGTACCGGGGCTGGCGTGAGTCGGGGGAGCCGCCGCCCGGCGGTGAGTCCATGGACCGGCTCGGCGCCCGGGTGGCCCGGGCTGCTGGTCGGCTGGCCGCCGAGCACCCGGGCGAGCCGATCGCTGTCGTCACCCATGCCGGGCCGATCCGGGCGCTGCTGGCCCGCGCGCTGAGCGCCGATCCGATCAAGGCCCGATCGATCCGGCTCGATCCGGGCTGCTTGAGCGCGTTGCGGATGTGGGCCGACGGCGGATGCGAGATCTTCACGGTGAACACTTCGCTCAGACCGTGAGGTAGAACAGAGTCCGTGTCCTACTCCGCAGACCTGAGTCCAGAACAGGCCTTCGGCCTGCTCAAGGATGACCCGGCGGCCGTGCTGGTCGACGTCCGCACCGAGGCCGAATGGTCCTATGTGGGCGTGCCGGACCTGTCCGGCCTCGGCGCTCAGGTGGCGCTGATCGAGTGGGTGACCTTCCCCAGCGGTTCTCCCAACCCCGCCTTCCTGGCCGAACTGGAACAGGCGGCCAGCACAGCGAATCCGGTGCTGTTCATCTGCCGTTCCGGCGTCCGATCGGCCGCAGCCGCCAGCGCCGCAGCGCAGGCGGGGTACATGGCGTACAACGTGCTGGACGGCTTCGAAGGGCCGCCGGACCCCGGCCGGCATCGCGGCCGCACCGCGGGCTGGAAGGTCGCCGGGCTGCCGTGGTCGCAGTCATGAGCGCCGATGAGGGCGACCGGCCGCAGCTTCGGTTCGACACCCTGGCTGTGCGCGGCGGGCTGAACCGATCGAACTTTGCCGAGACGGCCGAGGGCCTGTTCCTCACCCAGGGTTACGTCTACGACTCGGCCGGTCAGGCCGAAGCGTCGTTCACCGGCGAGGTCGAGCACTTCGTCTACTCCCGCTACGGCAACCCGACCGTGTCGGTGTTCGAAGAGCGGCTGCGGTTGCTGGAGGGGGCTCCGGCCTGCTTCGCCACCGCCACCGGGATGGCCGCGGTGTTCACGTCGCTGATGGCGATGCTGAAGGCGGGGGACCGGGTGGTGTCGTCCCGGGCGCTGTTCGGCTCGTGCTTCATCATCCTGGACGAGCTGCTGCCCCGGTGGGGGATCGAGACCACCTTCGTCGAGGGACACGACCTCGAGCAGTGGCGGACGGCGCTGAGCACCCCGGCCCAGGCCGTCTTCTTCGAATCGCCGTCGAATCCGATGCAGGAACTCATCGACGTCCAGGCAGTCTGCGATCTAGCTCACCGGGCCGGGGCGAAGGTGATCGTGGACAACGTGTTCGCGACGCCCTTTCTGCAGCGGCCCATGGAGCTGGGCGCCGACATCGTGGTCTACTCCGCGACCAAGCACATCGACGGCCAGGGCCGGGTGCTGGGCGGAGCGATCCTGGGACCGCAGGAGTACATCGACGAACAGGTGCAGATCCTGATGCGGCACACCGGGCCGTCGATGAGCCCGTTCAACGCCTGGGTGCTGCTGAAAGGGCTGGAGACGATGCGGCTGAGGGTGGAGGCGCAATCCGGCGCCGCCCTGGCGATCGCGCAGTGGCTGGAGGGGGATCCGCGGGTCGGTTCGGTGCGCTATCCGCATCTGCCCAGCCATCCGCAGTACGAACTGGCCAAGCGGCAGATGCGGGCCGGAGGCACGGTGGTCACCATTGAGCTGGGCGGCCCGGATCCCAAAGTCGCGGCGTTCGAACTGCTGGATCGGCTGCGGGTGATCGACATCTCCAACAACCTCGGCGATGCGAAATCACTGATCACCCATCCGGCCACCACCACCCATCGGCGGATGACGCCCGCAGCCCGCTCCGCCGCCGGGATCACCGACGGTGTGGTGCGGCTCAGCGTGGGGCTGGAGCACGTTGACGACCTGCTCGAAGACCTGGATCGGGCCCTGGGCTGACTCAGCCCGGGAGCAGCCCGGGATCAGCCCGTGATCAGCTCGGGATCAGTACGGTGAACGCTTCACCGGTGACGGTGAAACCCGCACGCAGATAGACCCGATGAGCCGGGTTAGTTGCCGTCACCGCCAGCCCGATCTGGCCGACGCCGGCTCGGGCGGCCCGGGCCAGCACCGCGTGCAGCAGAAGCGAACCGGTGCCGGGCGGGCTGGCATCGGGATCTCGAAAGATCAAGGTTATCCAGGCTGTGGTGGTGAAGTGGTTGACCAGGCAGCCGGCCGCCACGCGTTCGCTGGCGTCGATCATCAGCAGACTGCACGGCATCAGCGGGCCGACCAGGGTTCCAGCCAGCAACTGCTCGAGTTCGGTCTCGCCCGGCGGCGGCACACCGGCGTCCGGGTCGGCGGGGCGGTGATCTGGATGGCCGGCCGGGAAAGCGCCGTCCACGGCCGGCTGGATCTCCTGGGCGGACCGGGTGACCGGCTCGAACCGGAATCCGGCCGGGGCAGCGGGTTCGGTTCGCCCCGGCGCCAGACCAGCCGACATCTCGAAGGCATGCCGGTGGAGCTGGGCACCGTGGGCGATCAGTTCGCGGCCGAAGCCGGGCGATGCTGACACCAGCCAGCCTCTGAGCTGGTTCATCACCTCAGCGGTGGCCTGGCCGGCCGGCGCCAGCAGAGCGGCGTTGTCAGCCCAGGGCCGCCCCTCCCGGGTCCCGGGCAGGTAACTGAGCACCGGCCGGCCAGCGGCGTTCAGCAGGTTCACCCGTCGGGTGTCCATGGCGGCTCCTCTCCGATGGCCGGTCCTATTGTTCAGGCATGCCCAGGCGACGAACACAGCTGATTCACGGCACGGCCGGCCCCAGTGCCGCGGCTGGCCTCCAGGCCCGGTTCACCGCTATCCGGGCGGCGCTGGGCGTGCCTGCGCACTTCCCCGCCGAAGTGCTGGCCGAAGCGGCAGCGGCAGCCACCGGCTGGGATCCGGGCGGGTACGCCGACCTGACCGGCGTCGAGTTCGTCACCGTCGATCCGGCGGGTTCGACCGACCTGGATCAGGCGATGAACCTGTCCCGGGCCGGGCGCGGTTACCACGTCGACTACGCGATCGCTGATGTGCCGGCGTTCGTCCAGCCCGGCGGGCCGATCGATGACGAGGCCCGGCGGCGAGGGCAGACCATCTATGCCCCCGATCAGCGCACGCCGTTGCATCCGCCGATCCTCAGCGAGCAGGCTGCCAGCCTGCTTCCGGATGCGGAGAGACCGGCCTTCGTATGGCGTTTCGATCTGGATGCCCGCGGCGAGGTGAGTCACCTGGACCTGGTCCGAGCCCGGGTCCGCAGTCGCCGCCAACTGGACTACCAGCAGGTACAGGCGGCGGCGGAGGCCCCGGCCGATCATCCGGAGCTGGCCGAGCTGGCTGGGCTGCTGCACGAGATCGGTTCGCGCAGGCAGGCTCTCGAGCTGGAACGCGGTGGGGCCAATCTGCCGCTGCCGGAGCAGCAGGTGGTCGCGGACGCCAGCGGTTTCACCCTCTCACTGCGGGCGAACCTGCCCAGCGAGGACTGGAATGCACAACTGTCTCTGATGACGGGGATGGCCGCTGCCGAGCTGATGCTGAAGGCTGGGATTGGGGTGCTGCGTACCATGCCCGAGCCGGAATCCGGAGCGCTGCAACGGTTTCGGCAGCAGGCCCGGGCTGGGGGCGTTTCCTGGCCGGCCGATCAGCCTTATGGAACCTTCCTGCGGCAGCTTGCGTCGGATCGGCCTGAGCAGCTGGCCCTCCTTTACGCGGCGGGTGCGCTGTTCCGTGGCGCCGGCTACACGCCGTTCGACGGCTCGCCACCGGCGCAGACCCGGCATGCCGCAGTGGCGTCCGCCTACGCCCACGTCACCGCTCCGCTGAGGCGTCTGGTCGACCGGTTCGGGCTGCTCTGCGCCTACGCCGCGCATCAGGGCCGGCCGGTGGAGCCATGGGTTGTGCAGGCCCTGCCGTCGCTGCCGCAGATCATGGCCGGATCAGATCACCTGGCCGGCGAGGTGGAGCGGCAGTGCCTGGACGCGGTGGAGGTTGCGGTGCTGGCTGGGCGCTCCGGTGAACTGTTCGACGCCGTAGTGGTCTCGGTGGACCGCAACGGCGGTGGTGGCCGGGTGCAGTTGATGGATCCACCGGTGCTGGCGCGCTGTGCCGGGCCCTTGATCGCGGGTACCCCGGTCCGGGTGCGGCTGGATCCGGTCGCCCCAGACGCGGCGGCCGTGCAGTTCCACCTGCAGGAGGGGGCCGGCGCGCGGGCCGGGAGGATCAATCAGCTCTGATGGCGCTCGAGGGCCGGACGCGCTCTGTTTGCTCCTCCCCGCCGGAGCGGCGCCCCGGCAAGGCCCCGCTCCGAGATAGGCTGACCCGGCGGACGAGCCGGACAGGCGGCCGCGGCACGCTCGGCTGACGCCGGGCGGGTCGAGGAAAGTCCGGACTCCACAGGGCAGGGTGGTGGGTAACGCCCACCCGGGGTGACCCGCGGGACAGTGCCACAGAGAACAGACCGCCGCCGGCCCGGGCTTCGGCCCGGACCAGCGGTAAGGGTGAAACGGTGGTGTAAGAGACCACCAGCGCACCGGGTGACCGGTGCGGCTCGGTAAACCCCACCCGGAGCAAGGTCAGACAGGGTGCGTTCGAGGGCTGCCCGCCCGAGCACCCGGGTAGGCCGCATGAG
>CALMAR010000129.1:6201-6574 GCA_937859855.1 uncultured Kineosporia sp. | reverse complement strand
GGGCTCGGCTCAGAGATCCCGTTCCGCGAGCTCGCGGAACTCGTCCGGGACGCCGGTCCGCTGGACCACGGCGGGCAGGTAGCCGATGGCATCGCCGCCGAAGCGATCCCGGACGGCGTCCATGGACTTGTCCACCGCCCACCGGGCCGAAGCGAGGGCGGAGCCAGGACGGCGCGAGTCCTCCGGCGGTACCGGCAGTTCGATCTGGACCGCCCGCAGGCTGTCCAGGTTGGACACCGAGACCGCCAGCAGAGTCACTTCGGTCTCCTCCGGGTGTTCCGAAATGGCTTGCCAGACCAAGGTTTCGGCAATCTCAGTCAGAGTCAGGGTGGCGGCCAGCGGGTCGGGCAGAGTGATGGACCGGGTAACCGAG
>CALMAR010000129.1:0-6191 GCA_937859855.1 uncultured Kineosporia sp. | reverse complement strand
CCCGTAAACCCCACCCGGGCGTAACCGGCCCGCCCGCCGGGGGGGGGGGCCCGGCGCCGGCGCGCGACCCGGTCGGCCAGATGCCCGAGCACCCGGCGCACGAGTTCTGGAGTCGGCTGCCGACGGCCCAGCGCTGACTGCGCGCCGACCGATCGGGCCCGGCTGGCCCTGGCCACCCGCCGGGTGTCCTGATCGTGCGAAAGGTCACTCAGCTTGGCCCCGGCGGCGCGCCCGAGCAGGTGTTCGAGCGACGCCCCCGGGCTATCCGCCAGCTCACCGATGGTGGAGATGCCGCGCCCGGCCAGCTTGCGCTGCGTCACCGGCCCGACCCCCCAGATCAGGCTGACCGGCAGCGGCGCGAGGAATTCGCGCTCTTGCCCGGGTTCGACCACCACCAGTCCGTCGGGCTTGGCCACCTGCGACGCCACCTTGGCCAGATGCTTGGTCCGGGCCGCGCCGATCGAGATGGGCAGCCCGATCTCCTCGCGCACCGTCCGGCGAATTCGCTCCGCGATCTGCCGGGGACCGCCGAAAAGGTGAATCGACCCGCTGACATCGAGGAAGGCCTCGTCTATGGAGATCCGCTCCACCTGCGGAGTGACGTCGAAGAGAACGTCGATCACCGCGTCAGCCAGCCGCTGGTACTCGTTGAAATGACCGCGGACAAAGGTCAGCCCGGGACACAGCTGGCGGGCCCGCCAGCCGGGCATCGCCCCGCTGACCCCGAATCGCTTCGCCTCGTAGGAGGCGGCCAGCACCACTCCTCCGGACGCACTGCCGCCCACCGCTATTGGCCGGCCGCGCAGGCCCGGATCGAGCAATTGCTCGACCGAGGCGTAGAACGCGTCGAGATCCGCGTGCAGGATGTCCGGCTCGGGCGGCATCGTCGATCCACACCCCTCCCTCATCGCTCACGCTCAGCGCAGCCACTCCGGCCGGGTCCCGTTCGCCGTTGAGGCGGTAGCGCGACCGGGCCTGACCGGAACTGTAGTCGAACGTATGTTCGAATACCAGATCCTGGACTGCGTCCGGATCACCCACCGGGCCGACAGCCCGGAACTGGTCCAGAATTCGATCGTCGCCGGGCTCGGTGCCGGCCTGCTGCCCACGCCCAGACTCTGACCGCCGGCGTCGGGCTGGTCCCGCTGACCGAGCCGGATGTGCTGATGCGCTGCTACGCGGTGACCCGGCGGGGCCGGTCAGGCTGGCCGCCGCACGTCGTCCGGCCGGCTGAACCGAGGTGCTCGGAGGGCTCCGTCCCGCAGGCGTGATCTGATGATCTGGTGATCTGACCCTCGCCGCTGCCGATCAGGAGCTGACCACACATTCATGGCTGCCATCCCCATTCGAACCAATCCGGTTGCCGCTCAAATTGGACCCGCCCACCGGAGCACCTATGTGGCCTTCATGGGGGCCGGATTCGCCTTCGCCAGCTGGGCGTCGCGCATTCCTCAGTACCGAGACCACCTGCACCTCGATCCCGGTGGGCTGGGCCTGGTTCTGTTCGCCATCGCGACCGGCTCGATCGTCGCGCTTCCGCTGGCCGGTCCGATAGTGAGCCGGTTCGGATCACGGGCCGTGGTCACCGCCATGGCGCTGCTGCTCGGCGTGGCCATGATGACGATGGCCGCAGGCTACCTGATCGGGCTGGTCCCGGTGGTACTCGGCCTGTTCCTGTTCGGTTTCGCCAACGGAATGTGGGACGTCGCGATGAACGTCCAGGGCGCCGTGGTGGAACGGCTGCTCGGCCGCTCGGTGATGCCCCGCTACCACGCCGGTTTCAGCCTCGGCACGGTGGCCGGAGCGCTGATCGGCGCCGTCATGGTGGCCCTGGACCTGCCCGTCACCGCGCATCTGGCCGTGATCGGAGTTGTGGTCAGCGGCGGGGTCGCGATCCAGACCCGGTCCTTCGTCGCGGACATGCATGATCAGGAAGAGGCCAGCCAGCCGGCGGCCCGGGCGCTGGACGCCTGGCGCGAGCCACGAACCGTCCTGATCGGTATCTTCGTGCTCGCCTTCGCGTTCGCCGAAGGAACCGGGAACGACTGGATCGGCGTCGCCCTGATCGACGGCTACCACGCCCCCAAAGCCGTTGGCACGCTTGCGTTCGCGGTGTTCCTGACCGCGATGACCACCGGCCGCTGGTTCGGCCCCGCCGTGCTCGACCGCTACGGCCGGGTGCCCGCTTGCCGGACCCTGGCCGTACTGGCCACGGCCGGCCTGGCCCTGTTCGTGTTCGGCGCGGTGCTGCCACTGGCCTTCGCCGGCGCTCTGCTCTGGGGGCTGGGCACCTCCCTCGGCTTCCCGGTCGGAATGAGCGCGGGCGCCGATGAACCGCGGCTGGCTCCGGCCCGGGTGAGCGTGATCGCCTCAATCGGCTACTGCGCGTTCCTGGGCGGACCGCCACTGATCGGTTTCCTCGGTGACCACATCACCGTGCTCCGGGCTCTGCTGGCTGTGGCCGTGCTGTTGGCCCTGGCCACCATGATCGCCGGTGCCACCAGGCCGCCTCAGGACGCGCAATGACAGCGCTGCCAACAGAACTCAGCATCCAGGAGCTAACCAGAGCGACAGCGTGGTGAGGGCTCGCTTCATGCCCTGGCCCGAGCACAACAACGGGCTGGGTTATCTGAACGGCGGGATCATCTCCACGGTGCTGGACTGCCATACAGCTGCGGCGGTGACCTACGAGGCGTTCCAGCGCGGCTGGCCACCATTGGCCGGAGCCGCCCTGCCCTGCGTCACCGCCGAACTGGAGATCCGGTCTTGGCGCCCGAGCCCGCTGGACGAACCGGTCGAGCTGCGCGCCTGGGTGACCCCGGCGGGTCCCGGCGAAATGCGAGCGATGGGCGAAATCGTCTGGGACGGCAAGGTTCGTGCTGAGGCCGGCGCGCTGTGGAAGCGCTGGCGCCCACGCTGAGACCGAGGTTCGTGATCTGATCGACGCCGAGCCGATGCCGAGCCGGCGCGGCCCGACCGGTTAGCGAGGGAGAGATGGGCGCGGGGGTTCGTCGTACCGTCGCGATCATTGCGGTGATCGCCGCACTGACGACTCTGGCGGCGTCCGTCCCGTCGATCGCGGTGGCCGGATCAGCAGCCAGCACTCAATACGCCAGCAACGCCAGCGCCACCATGTTCTCCGGCCTGGCCTTCGACACCTGCACCGCTCCCAGCCGGGCCACCATGCTGGCCTGGACGTCGTCCCCCTACGGTGCGGCGGGCATCTATCTCGGCGGGGTCAACCGCACCTGCCGGCAGCCAGAACTCAGCGCTGACTGGGTCAGCCAGGTGACCGGCCTGGGCTGGCGCCTGCTGCCGATCTACAAAGGACCCCAGCCGCCCTGCGGAGCCCGGCCCCGCGATCAGAAGATCGGGCAGGCGACAGCCACCGCACAGGGCATCGCCGCCGCCGACGATGCCCGAGCCCGGGCGGACACCCTCGGGTTGCTGCCCGGCAGCGCGTTCTACAACGACATCGAGAACTACCGGACCACTGATTCAGCTTGCCGCGCAGCTGTTCTCGGATATCTCTCGGCCTGGACCACGCGCCTGCACCAGTACGGTTACCTGTCCGGTGTCTACGTGAATCTCAGCTCGGGCGCAGCCGATCTGAACCGCTCCTATCGATCGGTCCGCTATGCCCGTCCGGACGCGATCTGGATCGCGCGGTACGACGGCCGCACCTCGCTGACCGGCTGGCCCGGCATCGGCGATGACCGGTGGGCGGTGCATCAGCGAGCCAAGCAGTACCTAGGCAACGAGCGCGAGACCTACGGCGGCGCCACCTTGAGCATCGACCGCGACCGGCTGGACGCTCCGGTGGCCACTGTGTCCTACCCGCACCTGGTCACCGGCTCGGCGCCGCTCGATGGGCACGCCGCACCGTCGGCCGGCTCGCCCGTTCTGACCGGCTACCAGGGCGGCTCGGCGGTGCGGGTGGTGTGCCAGACCCCCGGCACCGCGGCCGGCGGTTCCAAGGTCTGGGACAAGCTGTCCGACGGCAGCTATGTGCCCGACCGTTCCCTCGACACCAGCTCGGAAACCGGATACAGCTGGCCGATCGCTCGCTGCTCCTACGGCTATCAGGTCAGCGACCGGGCCGGTCTGAACGCTCGCAGCGGGCCGGGCATCGGATATCCCGTCGCCGGAAGAATCGCGGCCGGAAGCGTGGCCTGGGCCGGATGCCAGCGAGCCGGCTCCAGTGTCTGGTTCAAACTGCTCGATGGCCGGTGGCTGGCGGGCATCTCGGCCGGCCGCTATCCGTCCGGCCCATCCACCGGCCAAGCAGCAGGCCCGGTGCCGCGCTGCTGATTCGGACGTGACCGGGGATGATGGGCGGATGCGCGCTTGGGTGGTGGACCGGTCCGCAGACGACCCCAGCGGGCCGATCTCGTTGCAGAACGCCGACCTGCCCGTGCCCGAGCCCGGGCCGGGCGAAGTGCGGATGCGGATACTGGCCTGCGGGGTCTGCCGCACTGACCTCCATCTGGCCCAGGGCGACCTGAGCCCGCACCGCCACCTGACAGTGCCCGGGCACGAGATCGTGGGAGCGGTGGATGCGCTGGGTGCGGGGACCAGCCGGTTCAAAGTGGGCGACCGGATCGGTGCGGCCTGGCTGCGCTCCACCGACGGGAGCTGCCGCTGGTGCCGCAGTGGCCGTGAGAACCTTTGCCCCGCATCAGAATTCACCGGCTGGGATGCGGACGGGGGGTTCGCTGAGTACGCCTTGGCCGAAGAGGCCTACGCCTATCGGCTGCCGGAGTCGCTGAGTGACACGCTGGCCGCTCCTCTGCTGTGCGCGGGGATCGTCGGCTATCGCGCCCTGAAACGGGCCAGCCTGCCACCCGGAGGACGGCTGGGCATCTATGGATATGGCGCTTCCGCACACCTGGTCGCCCAGGTCGCGATCGCGGCTGGCGCCACCGTGCACGTGGTGACCCGGTCAGCGGCCGCCCGCGAGCTGGCTTCGGCGCTGGGTGCGACATCAGCCGTCCCGGACGCCAAAGACCTCCCCGAGCAACTGGATTCGGCCATTTTGTTCGCACCGGCTGGTGGCCTGGTGCCACCCGCGCTGCGATCGCTGGACCGCGGGGGCGTGCTCAGCCTGGCCGGGATCCACCTGTCCGACGTCCCGGAGCTCAATTACGAACGAGAGCTGTTCTACGAGAGAGAGGTTCGCAGCGTCACCGCCAACACCCGGGCCGACGGCGAGGAGTTTCTCCGGATCGCGGCCGCGATCGGACTCGAGCCGGAGGTGCACGTTCACCCGCTGAGCGAGGCGAAACGGGTGCTGCAGGACCTGCTGGATGACGCCTACACGGGCGCGGCGGTGCTCACGCCGTAGACGTGAGCGGCGTCCCGGCCGTTCTGCTTGCCGTGGTAGAGGGCGGCGTCGGCCTGGGCCAGCACCTCGGCGGCTGACTGGCCCGACCATTCAGCGATGCCGATCGTGCAGGTCTGAGCGCGTGGCATCTCGGCCCGGATCCGCCCGGCTACCGCCAGCGCGTCGTCCGCCGTGCAGCCGGGCAGTGCGACCGCGAACTCCTCGCCACCCCAGCGGGCGATGGTGTCGATGTCGCGCAGGCACTGCTGGGCGGCCTCGGCGAACTCGCGCAGGAAGTCGTCACCGGCCAGATGCCCGAAGGTGTCGTTGAACAATTTGAACCGGTCCAGGTCGATCAGCGCGAGGGTGAGCGGCTGGCCGCTGCGCTGAGCCCGCGCGATCTCGGTGCTGACCACCTCGTCCCATCGGCGGCGATTGGCCACCCCGGTCAAGGCATCCCGGCCCGCCGCCTGCTCCAGCTGATCCAGGAGGTTGGCCCGATCGATCGCGCTGGCCGCCTCACCGGCCAGGCTCTCCAGCATCACCGGCACATGCGGGGGCAACTGCTCGGTGCGGTTGAGGAACATCAGGCCGATCACGCCGACCGGCTGAACGCGATGCAGAACCGGCACCCAAGCCGCCGATTTGATCTTCAAGGCCGAGGTCATGCGCCGATTTATGCCGGGATGGTTGACCATGTCGGGGACGAGGACCTGACCGCCTTCGCGGAACACGCTGACCGCGACGGCCCCGCTGTTCAGGTTGAGCCTCACCGGTGGAGCGGGCAGGCCAGCCGTTGCGGTGCTGCGCAACTGATCGCCGTCCCGTTCCAGTAGGTAGGCACCGTCGGCTCCACTGATCTGCAGAG
>CALMAR010000128.1 GCA_937859855.1 uncultured Kineosporia sp. | reverse complement strand
GCGATGCGACGTGGCCGATCTCGAGGACTTCGGGACAGCCGGGGCGGAAAATCTGAACTGCGCGCACTTTAGCCCCTTCGGATATGTCGATGTGGAGTGGATATCGCCGTGTCGTCTACCAGGGGGCGCGGGTGCCGTCGAAGGACCAGAGGGCGCCGGTCGGACCGTCGTCGGGCAGCAGCGCCAGGCGCACCGCTCCTGCAGCGGCCTCACCTGGGTCGCCACCGACGGTCATGCCGGGCACGAGGTTGGTTCGGCGAAGACCGGGCGCCAGAGCGTTGACCTTGAAGCGGTCGCCGAGGGTTTGCGCTGTCAGTAGGGTGACGGCGTTCGCAGCCGTCTTCGACGTCCGGTAGGCCAGGCCGCTGCCCTGGACGCGCTCCCAGTCGAACTGAGGGTTCGGTCCCGAGTTCCAGGTCAGCGAGCCGGTGCCGCTGGAGATGTTGACGATGCGGGGATGCGCCGAGGCATGCAGCGCGGGCAACAGAGCCTGGGTCACGGTGACCAGACCGAACAGGTTCGTCTCGTAGGCGCTGCGGACCTGATCGAGCGACGCCGACCAGATGTCATCCTGCCCGGGGTTGATGCCGGCGTTATTGACCAAAATGTCGAGTTCAGCGACGTGAGCTGCGGCGTCTGAAACCGAGTCGGGGTCCGTGACGTCCAGCTGCAGCATTCGCGCGCCGTCACCGAGGACCGAGACCGCTGCCGCGCTCTTGTCGAGCCTACGCGCGGCCACCCAGACCGAGATTCCGGCGGCGAGCAGCTGCTTCGCGATCTCGAAACCAATACCGGTGTTGGCCCCCGTCACCAGTGCCGAGGTGCCAGCCGCTGGCTGCACAGGCTCAGGCAGCCGTCCCACATCTGTCATGGACCCAGACTACAACTACAATGTTGGAGTTGGAAAGCGTGTCGGGGTACTCTGACGCATGGCTTGGGACACGGACGCGACCCGACGTCGGTTGCGCGAGGCAGCCCTCATCGAGTTCGCCGACCACGGTCTTGACGGCACGAGCATCGCCGCCATCACTGAGCGAGCCGGAGTCAACCGCGAGCGCCTCTATAGCTACTTCGGCGATAAGGACTCCCTCTGGGACCTCGTGCTGGCCACCGAGCTCGAGAAACTCGCTGCGGCGATCCGACTCACAGGGGTTGGTCTCGACGACGTCGGCCAATTCGTCGGAGCGACCTTCGACTACCACGCGGCGCATCCTGAACTCGGACGGCTTCTGCAGTGGGAGGGGCTGCAACACAGGCCCGCCGCCAATGTGGACGAACGGGCCGTTCACTACCGAGAAAAGGTCGAGCGGTTCGCTCACGCGCAAGAATCAGGTCAACTCGATCCAGTCGTCAGTCCCGCGCACCTCGTGTTCGCCCTCATCGCCCTCGCCGCCTGGTGGCAGACCGTCCCTCAGCTAGCCGAGATGATCACCGGCGCCAGCTCCGACGACGTTGACGAACTGGCGCGACGCCGCGCGTTCACCGTCGACGCGGCGCGTCGAATGGCAGCGCCACGAGGGCCAGAGAGACAAGCGACGCGTTAGCGAAGGGTCGCCGAGTCTGCAGACCGTGGACCAACACCGACCGGCCGCGTGACGCGCGTCGCAAGAGGAGACCCCGGCGCTCTCATGGTCAAGTACTCACGTTCCCCGGTCAGATAAGCCCGGGTTCGTGATACCACATCCCATCAGCCGTCACGCCTCCTCACGACCGGGGGCCGCACGGTCTGCGGCAGTTCCGGACAGCGCATTGGCGTCAGGCGGCACTCGAATGTGCAGATCCTGGCTTCAACTCCGATGGGCGGCGGCATCGGCATCGAATGGCGTCGATCGTTATGATCCCCATGCCCGATTCGTGGCTTCGCTCAGGTGCCGGTGAGGGAGCTGTTGAATGTCAAGCGATGCGATCGTGATCCTGCGTGAGGACTGGCGGTGCACCGTGATCGAGAACGGGCCTTCGAGGCGAGGCCGCTCTACGGGAGTGCCGGCGGCAGGTCGGTGATCGCTGCTGGTGCTTCAGATGGGGTTGCGGGTCGGTGTTGCCCAGTGCTTTCGGTAGGCGTTCGGCGATAGGCCGGTGTGCTGCTTGACCCGTGCGCGGAGGTGTGCGGTGGTACCTAGGCCGGTCCGTCGGGCGATCTCTGTCATGGGTGCTTGCTCGCTCTCGAGGAGGCGTAGAGCCAGGTGCACTCGTTCGGCGTTGAGCCAGGCGAGGGGGGTTGTGCCGAGTTGCCGCCGGAATCGCCGGTGCAATGTCGCGGTGCTGCTAGCCGCGTGATGGGCTAGGTCGCTCACGCTTACCTGTTGGTCAAGTCGTTCGCGAGCCCATTGCAGCGTTTCGGAAAGTGGTGCCCGGCCGGTGGCGGGTACGGGCGTGTCGATGAATTGCTGTTGGCCGCCGTCGCGGAAGCCGGCGAACACCAACCGCCGGCTCACGAAGTTAGCGATGTGGGCGCCGTAGTCGCTGCGAACGATGTGCAGAGCCAGGTCGAGTGCGGCCGCGCTGCCGGCCGACGTGAGCAGGTCACCGTCGTCAACGAACAGCTCGTTGGGCCGCAGGTCGACATCAGGGAACCGTAACCTGAAGTCGTCTGCGAGTTGCCAGTGGACGGTGGCCGGGCGTCCATCGAGAAGACCTGCTTCGGCGAGGGTGTAGGCGCCGGTGCACAGCCCGACGAGCCGTGCTCCGCGCTGGTGGGCCTGAACCAGAGCGGCCAGAACGGAGCGGCGATTGGATGTGTGGGTCTCTGGACGGTTCGGTACCACGATTGTGTGGGCAGTATCCAGCTCGGAAAGCCCAGCGGCACCACTGATCGTGAACAAGCCGTCGCGCACACGGACGGACCGTGTCGCGGTTACCAGACGGGTCGCGTAGAGCTCGAAGCCGATCTCTGTGCGTCTGCGAGCGGCGAACACCTCACATGCGCACGCGAACTCAAACGGGTTCGAACCGTCGTCGACCAGGATCGCGATCGACGGTGGCGACTGCGACAAACGTTGCGACATGCGCCATTTATAGCACTCACAATTTCTGGCCTCGGCCACGAAGATGGCTGCCATGGAGAAACGCAACGTCTTCGATAGCGCGGCGAACCTGCAGGAGTTCTGGTCGCAACAGGTGCTCTTGGAGGCCAATGGCAACCTGTTCAAGGTGGCCAAGGGCATCGGCTCGACGAACTGGCACGCCCATGATGACCAGGACGAGACCTACCTCATCCTTGAGGGTCAGCTGACCATCCAGTTGCGCGACGGCAATGTCGACCTCGGACCAGGAGACCTGTTCGCCGTGCCGCGGGGTGTGGAGCACTGCCCGCAGGCGACTGAGGAGGTCCGGTTCGTCCTTATCGGGCCCGACGTGACCTCCAACGCGGCCGGTGGTAAACCCGAATGGAGTCATACGTCCTGATCCCGGCCGCCGACGCCGAAACTGCTCAAAGCTGGGTTTCTGCCTGGTTTCAAAGAGGCGATCGGCACACCGCCATGGTTCTTGTCGGCGTGTGCTTGGCGCTGAATGCCTGCCCCCGCTTGCCTCAGGCCGCGGCCTGCATGTGTCAACCAGCCACGCATGGAGACGGATGCAAGCAAGCCAGGTGGCCGGAGCCGCTCGCGCCGGGCACCTGACCCGATGGTCGGGAATTGGAAACGGGGCGGCAGGAGGTTGCTATCGAGTCGCCGCCGTGCTTAAGGACGAGGCGATCGTAATCGCCCACGCGTTGGAGCGGGTGGTGAGCCAGGAAGCTCAGCGGGGCAGCTCGACGCTGCTCGGCTGGCCCTCTACTCGCAGACGTTCCGGCCGCCGGCGTGGAACGGGAACGTCCAGATCACCGGGCGAGGTGCCCTGCAGGTAGTCGTTTACCAGGCTGGCTGAGGAGGTCGTACTCGACCGAGCGGTTCTTCGCCGCCTGGCCCCGCCCGAGAACGTGTACCTCTCGGGCGGTCTTCCGTGGTCGGCTCTGAACTTTGCCCTCGCGGTTGTCGTCGTTGTTGTTCCACTTGTCACGAGGTGGCCACTCACAGGTCGGCGGTGCCTAGTTGCTGCGTTGGTCTGGGTGCTGGCAGGTGGATTCCCGGGCGCCTACGTCTTCAGCGCTGCGATCCTGTTGGGCGCGCCGGTCCTGGCTCTGGGGATTCTGTTGATCGTCTATCTCACGCTCAAGACCGATCGAGACCCTCCGCCGCCGGCCTCGTAGCCGCTGAATCCCGAGCCTCGATAATGGTTGGTGGCGGATATGCCCTGTGACCTCCTGCATAAGGATGGCCTGGTTGACGTCGTACGGTGTCTCTGCTGGGCGTTGTCGTCATGTTCCCGTCCTAGAGTGTCCGCACGCCGTCGCCGGGCGGCGTATCTCACGGCAGCCGCCCCGGTGCGACTATCGGTCGGACGTCGATGACCTGGATTCCTGCAGCCGCTGCCGCTTCGATTCCTTCGTCGCTGTCTTCGTAGACGACGGCGGAACGTGGGCTGACCTTGAGCCGGGTCAAGGCCAGGTTGAAGAGGTCAGGTGCGGGCTTGCCATGGTCGACGTCCTCGCGGGTGACGATCACGGCGAACATTTCGCGGATGCCAAATCGATCGAGAGTGGGCTCAAAGCTCACCTTGGTCCCGCCTGTGGCGATGGCGAGCTGCCGTCCTTCGAAAAGCGCGGCCTGGGCCACTGCCAACACCGGTGCGACGGGTTCCACGACGTGCATGAAGCGTTCGAGGAACGCGACGTTACGCCGTTGGGTGACGTCGTTCGGATCGAGAGAGACGTTGTGCGTAGCAGCGAGTTCGGCGACCATCGCCCCGGTCGACAGGCCGGTACGTCGATCGAACCAGTAACGCTCCAACAGGGCACCGTGCCTACCAAGACCGTCGCGCAGGCTGAGGAAGTTGGCGGTTGTGGTGTCGGCCAACGTGCCATCCCAGTCGAAGATCAGGGCTTCGGCGTTGGCCGGCGGCTGCAGATCCGTCACCGTAGCCGCGGGTGCCAGGCGTGGCCGATCTGTCACATCGCCTCCACGGCCCTTGAGCTATTTCAACGACAGAGTCTGCCATCACTGGACCGCTGGAACGATCATGTTGCCCATCTAGGTGTACTCGGCCATCACGTTGGTGACGGGACGCGGCTGATCGGGGGTCGCCCGCCGAGTGCGTGGTGTGCTCGGTGGTTGTTGTAGTTCTCCAGCCAGGGTGCCAGGGCGGCAGCCCGTTCGGCGTTGTTGGTTAAGATCTGTCGGTAGGCCCATCCGTTTTGCAGGGTGCGGTTGAACCGTTCTGCTTTCCCGTTCTGCCAGGGGCAGTGCGGCCTGAGGTCCGGGGGGCCCCGCCGGGCAGCGCCCGGCGGGATTGGTCGCGCGTAGCGCAGCCCCTCGATGCCTATAAGAGGTCAACTCAGCAGCAGCGCCGGACATGATGGACGTGACCCGATTCCAAGCACATCCCGCTCGCAACCTACGTCGACCCAACCGTCACATCATTTGTGACGCGAAACCGAGCTGCTTGGGGTCAGCTTGTGCAAGCGATGACCCGGATGAGAATCCTAATTACTGCTAGACAGCTATTTAAGTGATGTCCTCTAAACCGTAATGAATAGGTCGTATATGCAATACCTGTGCTGCAAATCGCAACCTCTTGGTCAAGTGGTTAGAACGTCCGGTCATCGGCAGTTCCGGATGGGCGGGCTGTTCACTTGGTCGGCGAGGGAGAACAAGCATGTCCGAGATTGACGCGGCCCGACCATCGTGCGCAGCTCGGCCACCGAGCCCAGTTCGAGGCCGGTATCAGCGTCCTGAACCATGGCACAGAACCCATCGGCACCACGGATCAGGAGGTTGGCGGTTCGAATCCCTCCCGGCGCACCAGGGCCGGTTGGCTCCCCGTCTCCGATCGACGTCCATCCAGCACCGGCCACCACTTGCATTCCGTCAGCATGCCTGCGGGCCGGCCAAGCCTTCCGAATCAGGCTCTCGACGCTTTGTTCCGGTACATCCGCGAGTCGGCCAATCGCAGCAACTCGTCAGGATCGGAGCCGTCGTCGGAACTGGCGAAGCCGATGGAGCAGTGCACCTGGAGCTCGCCGGCCTCGGTCGGCACGGTGAACCCGACGGCCTCGCGGACCCGGTCCTCGAAGTCCTGCATGGCCGTGCGCGACAGGCGCGCGCAGGCGATGAACTCGTCGCCCCCCAGCCGGGCGACCAGGTCGTCCTGGCGGACCGTTCGAAGCAACCGCTGGCCCAGCGTGCGCAACACCGCGTCCCCGACGGCGTGGCCATAACGGTCGTTCACACCTTTGAAGCGGTTGACGTCGATGAACGCGAGGCCCATCACCTGCTCGGGCGCAACGGCGGCGGCGCTTCTGATCCAGGGGTCGACCCGCCGTCGGTTCGCACACCCGGTCAGCTCGTCGGTCTCTGCCAGCCGTTGCGCATGCAGCGCCTTCTGACGCTGCCCGGCAACCATCGAAGACCGTTCCACCTCGGCGGCGATGAGGCGCGCGAAGACGGTGAGTGTCTGCACGTGCGCCGCCGAGTCGTGATGAGACACGACGTCCGATGCGCACAGCGTTCCCCACAGGGAGCCGTCGCTCAGGCGCACCGGGACACTGAGATGCGTGACCAGGCCGAGGGCTCGCGCCACCTCCACCTGAGGCCAGCGCTGCGGTAGGTCGTGAATGGCCGGTGTGTCTTGGTGCAGGGCGAGCCAGCACATCGACTGCTCCCAGGCGATGATCGCGCCCTCCGGCACGGTCAGGTCTGATGTCCCGTTGTGCACCAGAACTGGTTGCTGCCGGTTGCCGACTTCGTCAATCGCCGTCAGGTAGGTGCTCGCGATCCCGCTGAGCTCGTACAGTGCGTACAGCAGCGGGCGCGTCAGACCCTGCAGGTCGTCAGCTGTGACACCGAGCGTGGCGACGCTGTCGCCGGACGACCCACCCTTCGGTTCGTCGCCGGACGGTCGGCTGGTTTCCTCCGGGACGTCGTCACTCGCCTGCCGCCAGGCCGTGTACCGCTCGACGACGACATCGGCCAGCTCCTCGAGGACGATGACGTCCCGCCGGTCCATCCGCTGATGAGGGCCGTGGCCCAGCAGGCCGAGCACTCCGACGACCGCACCGCTTGCATCGTGCAAGGTGGTGCCGGCGTAGCAGCCCACGTCGAGCAGCTGGGTCACTTCCAGGCCGGCCAATTCGGGAACAGTGGCGATGTCCGTCACCACCAGGGAAGCGTTCTCCGGCACGCGGCTGCAGAACGACTCCCCGACCGGCCGGGACCCCTCGAGGCTGCGGTCGCGGCCGAACCCGGCTCGAACGGCCACGTCGACCGTGTGGATCTCCTCCGTGATCGTGCCCAGGACGGCGATCCTCATGTCGAGCTGTTCGCAGACCAGAAGAAGCACCTGGATGAGTGCCGACTCAGGATCATCGACAACCTGGCGCACAAGCCGCTTGAGTTCCGGGACGAGCGTCACCGCGTCAGGGTCGTCCGCTCAGTCGTCCAGCTTTAGCCGTCAGCGGCGCCACGAACGGCTTCAATGGCTGATCACGGCCGGCCGACGCCTCGAAACAGCACCCACGAATCCGTCGCCACCACCCGAGGCGCCGCTGGCGCCCTGCAGGATCCGACCATGAAGATCGTGTGCCTAGTCCTCAGACGTCGCGCCTATTCCCGCCAGCAGTTCACCATGCGCGGTCACCCGGCCAGTCGCGTCCGTGGTCTGCACCGCGACGGCTCCGCCCTTCACCTCGCCCGTGCTCACGAACAAGCCCTGGCCGAGGAACAGCGGCGCGACGAATCGGTAGGAGAAGCGCATTGAGCTCGGCATCGGCTCGCCAAGGTGACCGACAAGGACTTCGGTCGCAGTCTCCGCCATGAGCAAGGCTTGCAACGGCCCGTGGACGACCAGGGCCGGGTAACCCTCGACCTCTCGAACATAGTGTTGGTCATAGTGGATTCGGTGTGCGTTGTAGGTCAGCGCCGAGAAGCGGAACAGGAGCGTGGGGTCGACTGGCACCTCGCGTCCGGGAGGCGATGGTCGAGCCTCGGACGGCCGCCCCGGCACAAGGCGGTTCGGCTTGTCGGCGTCGAGATACACCACTCGTTGAGTGTCCACGAGCCGTACGGCGCCGCCGTCGGAAACAGATGTCTGAAGCTCGACGAAGCGGAGACGCCCGGACCGCCCGACCGTCTCGCGCTCGCCCACCTTCTCCGCTCGGGCCGTGACGGTCTGCCCGAGTCGCAGGCCGGGACTGAGGACCACGCTGCCGCCCGCGGCCATCCTCCGCACGCCGGCACCGTATGAGGTGCGGGGGTGCCCGTCGTCGCCCAGGTCCCGCTGAGCCGGCCGCGGCAGCAGGTAGACGAGATGCCACATCGGCCGAAGGACGTCGCCCTCGTGCAGTCGATGGGGATCGAGGTCGAGCAGGGCTGCCAACGCCCGGGCCCGATCCAGGTCTATGTGGTCCTGCGTCATCTCCACCTTGACAATTTGTACGTACTTACTCTACAAAAGAGCGTACAAGAAAGGTAGCATCGTGACCACTGCGCTTCACCGACCTAGTGCCGGTCAGGGTGTGCCAGAAGCCAACGCCCCGCTGGCGGGCTTGCAGGTCGTCGAGATCTCCTCGTTCGTGGCGGCACCGCTCGGCGGCATGACCCTCGCGCAGCTGGGTGCAGACGTCACCCGCATCGACCCGCTGGGCGGTGCACCCGACCAGCATCGTTGGCCCGTGACGAATACGGGTGCCAGCCTGTACTGGGCTGGGCTGAACAAGGGCAAGCGCTCCGTCACCGTCGACATGCGCTCGGAAGCCGGCCGCGACATCGTCCGCGGGCTGGTTGCGACGTGCCCCCCGCGCAGTGCGGTCGTCCTGACCAATGCCGTCGGCCAGGACTGGCTCGGCCATGACGCGTTGCGCGAACTGCAACCCGATCTCATCCACGTGCACGTGCAGGGTCGCAGTGACGGCCAGCCGGCGGTGGATTACACCGTCAATGCCGAAGTCGGGTTTCCACTGGTGACGGGTCCGACCGGCCATGCCGATCCGATCAACCACGTGCTTCCCGCGTGGGACATCGCCTGTGGTCTGTACTCGGCACTCGGCGTTGCCGCGGCAGCGCGACGCCGCGACCTCTGCGGCGAAGGTGCCGCGCTGACGGTCGCCCTGGCCGACGTCGCGTTGGCGATGGCCGGCAATCTCGGTCTCCTTGCCGAGGCGCAGGTCAACCACGTGACGAGACAGCGCATCGGCAACCACCTCTACGGCGGTTTCGCGCGGGATTTCCGCAGCGGGGACGGGAAACAGTTCATGGTGGTCGCGCTGACCACGCGGCACTGGCAGGATCTGCTGACCGTGACCGGAGTCCGCGGTCCCGTCGAAGCCCTCGAGAAGTCACTCGATGCGGATTTTTCCCGCGAGGACGATCGATTCGAATACCGAGAGGTGCTGGCCGGCCTGTTCGAGCGGTGGTTCCGACAGCACGACGCTGCCGAAATCACTGCCGCACTGTCGGAAAGCTCGCTGGTCTGGGCGCCCTACCGCACCTTCGCCGACGTCGTGGAGAGTCTCAGCCATCCCACCGGTTCCAACCCGATCGTCGACACCGTCCACCAACCCGGGGTCGGCGACTACCTCAGCCCTGGCCTGCCCCTCGTACCAGCAGGTCGCCCTGTCGGCGCACAGCCCGCACCGCTACTCGGCCAGGACACCCAGAGCGTGCTGTCCGAGCGGCTCGGTCTCACCGACGAGCAGATCGACCACTTGCGTCGGGATGCCGTCCTGGACCCGACCGAACGGGCAACGATGGGTACCGACGGATGAACACGGTGCACCGATGAACGGACTGTCCCTGCTGAAAGACGTTCGCGTCGTCGCCTTCACCACGGCGCTGTGGGGCCCCTACGGCATGATGATGCTGGCGGAGCGTGGAGCCGATGTCACCAAGATCGAGGTTCCGGGCCGCGGCGACGACTCGCGGCACCGGGGTCCACCGTTCGTCGGCGAGAACGCTGCGTGGAGGACTCGTTCCGGATCCAGGGTGGCTACGGTTCCAAGGAGTACGAGATCGAGCGTCTCTATCGCGAGGCGCCCATGCTGCTGATCGGTGAGGGCACCGCGGACATCCAGCGGATGATCATCGGTCGCCGGATCCTGGAGGACTGCAAGCTGTGATTTCCAGGCTCGGCGCGGCTCGGTCGTTCCTGTTCGTGCCAGGCGATCGTCCGGATCGCTTCGAGAAGGCCCTGCAAAGTGGCGCCGATGTCGTGGTGCTCGATCTCGAGGACGCCGTTGCGCCGGCGGTGAAGGACAACGCTCGCAACCATGTGGTGAACCTGCTGCTGCAGGCTCCGGTCTGCCCGGTGGTGGTTCGCGTGAACCATCCGTCCACGGCGTGGGGCCCGGCTGACCTGCTGGCCCTGCGGAGCGTCCCGGATCTCGACGGTGTCATGATTCCCAAGGCCGGCTCGCGGGAACAGCTCGAAGGCGTGTCGAAACAACTGGACGGCCTTGCGATACTGCCCATCATCGAGACGGCGGCCGGACTGTTGGCAGCGCCTGCGATCGCGACCGCGACCGGCGTCGAGCGGCTGATTCTCGGCCACCTCGACCTGGCCGCGGAACTCGGCCTCGATCCGGCCGACGACACGCGCTTGGCACCGGCACGGTTCGCTCTCGTCGTTGCTTCGGCCGCGGCCGACCTCCCGAGCCCGGTCGACGGGGTCAGCACTCACGTGCGCGACGTCGACCGGATTCGTGCAGAAACGCGGTCGGCGCTGGCGGCGGGATACCTGGCCCGGTTGTGCATCCACCCGGATCAGATTGCGGTGGTGCACGAAGCGCTGGCACCTGACGACGCCCAGGTGGAGTGGGCGCAGTCAGTCGTCGCCTCCGCAGGGATCGAGGGCGTGACCGTGCTCGACGGCGAGATGGTCGATCCTCCCGTCATGCGTCGTGCGCACTCGATGCTTGCACGGGCCGGCCGGTTGCCATGACACGCACACCACGGCGTCCGTGCGGTATCTGAAGCCATGACCACGCTCGCGGACATGCGCGAGCCGCGCTACCAAGTCGTCGCGCGGACGCTGCGCAGCCAGATTGCCGGGGGGCAACTGCCGAAGGGCGCACAGTTGCCAACCGAGATGGAACTGGCCGACAGGTTCCAGGTGAGTCGGCAGACGGTCCGTAGGGCGTTTCAAGACCTGGTGGCCGAAGGGTTGGTGACGCGCACCCGCGGCCGCGGCACGTTCGTGCGCGGTCACGGGGACGGATACGTGCGGCAGTTCGGTTCGGTGGACGATCTCATGAGCCTCTCCGAAGACACCCGGATGCGGATCGTCACACCCTTGACGCGGCGTGTCGACCGAGGGACGGCGGATCGCCTGCGTCTGAGCGAGGACCTTTCCTGGTGCGTGAGTTTCGTCCGCCTGCATGGCGAAACCCCTTTCTGCTACACGTGTGTATCGCTGCCGGCGACCGTCGCGCGACTGCTCGCGGATGTTCCGGAAGTTCGCCGAGCGGGCACGACGAGTGACATCACCATCATCGGGTTGATCGACGCAGCCATGCCGCGGCGTATCGCCCAGGCCCAGCAGAGCATCACGGTCGGCAAGCTTCCAGCCTCGGCAGTGACGCATCTGGAAGGAAGAGCCGGTGATCCCACCCTTCTCGTCGACCGACTGTACTTCGACACCGAGGGAGAAGCGGTCGAGCTGAGTGTCAGCCACTTCCTGCCGCAGTACTACTCCTACCGCGTGCAACTGCAGCGCGGGTGAACGCATCAGGCCTACGCATCGTCTGCTGCGGTGAACTTGACCAGCGCGCAACCCGATACCGGAGCCCACGATGTGCTTCCAGCCCTGGCCCGAGGCGGCTAAGCCGTAGGTCTCCAGTCCGAGTGGCACCCTGATGGTCGCCACCTCGTAGAGCGGAGCGACGCTGACGTCGCCAGGAGTGCTGCGCGCGTCCTGGTAGAGCGAGCCGTCGCCCCTCGTGGGCAAGGCCGAGAAAGTCGGGCACGTCGGCGTGGTACCGCACGTTTGTCACGCCGACGAGCGCACGCCGTCATGGTCAGGTCGTCGTCACGGACCGCAGCTCTGCCAGGGATTGTCGCAGCAGGGAATGCAGGGCGGCGGGGTCGCTCTGCTGCACCCAGCGTGCGAAGGCCACGTGGAAGACGGTCACGCTCGCCTGGGAAGCGAGGGTTGGGGCGGCCGGGGCGACCCCCCGCGGCGACCGCCCCGCCCAGGTGGGGGCGGCCAGGGGATGGAGG
>CALMAR010000127.1:11738-16641 GCA_937859855.1 uncultured Kineosporia sp. | reverse complement strand
GCCAAGGATGTCACCGTGCCGGTGGAGAACTTGCTCGCTCCGGAGCTGGTCCGGCGGCTGGCCTGGCAGCCCCCGGACCCCGGGGGGCGGGAGGCGGTGGCGTCGGCGCGGCGCGAGCGGGGCGCCCGGGGGTGGCTGATCGAGGTCACCGCATCCGGCCTGGCGATGGCTCTCCAGACCGCCTAGCTGGCCAAGGCACTCACCGGCACTTAGCCGAGGCTTTGTTACTTTCTGTGATGCAGGCTCAGAGATGAGTAGCCACGGTGCTGCGTATGGATGACCTGTCGTTTACTCTTGGTGTGATTCCCGGCCAGTGATGGCCCGGATCGCCGCGCTCGGTCACTAACGTTGAAGCGTGCAGGCCATCGATGCCACTTCGCTGCGGCGCTGCGTGCTGGCCGTCAGCGTGCTCACCGACTTGGACATCGAGCCCGCCGTCGATGGGGTGATCTTGCCCGGTAGCCCAGCGGTGCTGGTGCCCTGGCCGGCGATCGCGGACGCGGCCGCCGACGCGGACCCTGAACAGGCCAGCAGCCGGCACCGGGTCGAGATCCTTTTTCGCCTGCACCGCCTGGTGGCCGACCTTGGGCCTGAGGCCGCGAACACACTGCATGCCGCCTCCCGGCTGATGGCTCTGCCAGCCGGGCACTGGCATCACCTTGGCCCCGGCTGGGTGATGGATGAACTAACTGGTGGCGCTCTGGACCTGGGGATCGGCGTCTACGGACTGGCCGGAGGCCCAGATCGGGTCCAGCCGCTGCCGCCGTCCGTGCTGGCACGGGCCGGAGTGTCAGCCAGCGGCTGGTGGGAGCGGATCCGCGAGCATGCTGACCGGATGGGCGCGCTGGCTGCGGCCCGGCTGGGCCGAGACGGCGTCTCCGGAGTGATCCGGCCGGTGGGAGGCTGTGATGTGCTGGCGCTGCTGAGCTCGCGCAGCCTTCGCCGGCATCTGGCTGACGGGGACGGATCAGGGATGCGGTCGCTGGCCGCCCCGACCCGGCGCCGCGGCTGGTACGACATGCACGCCTGTGATCCGGCGTTCGTGACCGCGGCCTGGTCACTGACCGACGAGCCGGAGCGCGGGGTCAGCGTGCCGTTGCTGGTCACCGCCGATGAGGTCTGCACACCGGTTCAGTTCTGAGCCAGGGACGCCGGATCAGCGCAGGGCGGAGAGCCGGTCCTGGCAGAGCTGGGTCACCGATTCGACCTCGGTGATGATGCCGGTCAGATCGTCGCGGCGCTGGTGGAGATCGCGCTCGATATCGGCCAGCCGGGCCAGCAGGGTGTTCAGTTGCCGCTGCTCTGAGCTGGCAGCGCCGTCGTAGAGATCGATGATCTCGCGGCATTCGGCCAGGGTCATCCCGAATCGCCGTCCACGCAGGATCAGCTTCAGCCGGGCCCGGTCGCGGGAGTGATAGATCCTGGCCGTGCCCCGGCGCTGCGGCGAGATCAGCCCTTCGGCCTCGTAGAACCGGAGCGTGCGGGTGGACACGCCGAGCTGATCGGCCAGTTCACGTACCGTCCAGGTCGGCAGGGTGTCCTCGTCCTGGCTCACCGGGATAGGATGGTTGACGTTGACGTAAACGTCAATCAGCCGTGATGGGGCGGAGTACGGATGTTCGAGCTGGCCGATGAATACGAGACCTTCCGCAAGGTGGTCCGGGATTTCGCCGAACGTGAGGTCGCCCCGCATGTGGCCCTCTGGGATCGCGAGCACCACTTCCCGGTGGACGTCGTGGCCGCGATGGGCGACCTGGGCCTGTTCGGCCTGGTGGTGCCGCAGCAGTACGGCGGTTCGAGTGGAGCCGGGGGCGACTTCACCGCCCTGTGCGTGGCGATCGAGGAACTCGGCCGGGTCGACCAGTCGATCGGGATCACGCTGTCAGCGGGCGTCGGCCTGGGCATCAATCCGATCCTCAGCTACGGGACCGACGAGCAGAAGCAGCGCTGGCTGCCGGACCTGGTGTCCGGGCGGGCGCTGGCTGGATTCGGGCTGACCGAGGCGGAGGCGGGATCGGACGCCAGCAACACCCGGACCCGGGCCCGGCGCGAGGCCGGCAGCGACTCCTGGGTGCTGGACGGATCGAAGCAGTTCATCACCAATTCCGGTACGGCGATCACCTCGGTGGTCACGGTGACGGCGCGTACGGACGAGCCGGGCCAGGACGCCGGCGGCGCGGAGATCTCCGCGTTCCTGGTGCCGGCCGGAACTCCCGGCTTCACCGCTGGTCCGGCCTACGACAAGCTTGGCTGGCGCATCTCCGACACCCACCCGCTGTCCCTGGACGGCGTCCGGCTACCGGCGTCGAACCTGCTCGGCGTTCCGGGCCAGGGGCTTCAGCAGTTCCTGGCCATTCTGGACGACGGACGGATCGCGATCTCGGCGCTGGCTCTGGGCCTGGCCCGGGCCTGCCTGGAGCAGTCACTGCAATACTCAGGCCAGCGAACAACATTCGGCCGGCCGATCGGGTCGCGGCAGGCGATCGCCTTCGCCCTGGCCGATCTGGCCACCTCGATCGAGGCGGCCCGGCTGCTGACCTATCGAGCGGCGGCGCTGAAGGATGCGGGCCGCCCGCGTCAGCAGATCAAGCAGGCGGCGGCCATGGCGAAATTGTTCAGCAGCGAGGCGGCGGTCGCCGCAACCCGTACGGCGACCCAGGTCTTCGGTGGCTACGGGTTCATGGAGGAGTATCCGGTGGCCCGGTTCTACCGGGACGCGAAGATCCTGGAGATCGGCGAGGGTACTTCGGAGGTCCAGCGGCTGGTGATCAGCCGGGGGCTGGGACTGCCGGTCGAATGAGCGATTTCAGCCATCGGCCGATCGCCGCGCCGCTGCCCGAGGACATGACCAAAGCCATCGAAGCCGCCATCGAGGCGACGCTGGAACCGTCCCCGGCCGGGGCGGCCAAGCTGGCCAGCGGGGGGAAACTCCAGGTCCGGGAACGAATCCGGTTGCTCTGCGACGAGGGCTCGTTCGTGGAGGACGGCCAGCTGGCCAATGCGGCCGCAACGGGACTGCCCGCCGATGGCGTGGTGACCGGTGCGGCCCTGATCGATGGCCGGCCCGCTCTGGTGGTTGCCAACGACCCGACGGTGAAGGCGGGGTCCTGGGGCGCTCGCACGGTGGAGAAGATGATCCGGGCCGCGGAGCGGGCACTGCGCGAAGAACTGCCCATCTTCTGGCTGATCGACTCGGCCGGCGCCCGGATCACTGACCAGGTGGCCCTCTTTCCGGGCCGGCGGGGGGCTGGGCGGATCTTCCACCTGCAGGTAGCGCTCTCGGGCAAGGTGCCGCAGCTCTGCTGCCTGTTCGGCCCCTCAGCCGCCGGCGGGGCCTACATCCCAGCGTTCTGCGATGTCGTGATCATGGTTGACGGCAACGCCTCCATGTATCTGGGCTCACCGCGGATGGCCGAGATGGTGATCGGCGAACAGGTCAGCCTGGAGGAGATGGGCGGGGCCAGGATGCATACCGAGGTGTCCGGTTGCGCCGACCTGCTGGCCGACGGCGACGCCGATGCGATCGACGCTGCCCGGGTCCTCTTCGCCTACCTGCCCGCCAACTGGCGCCAGTCGCCCCCGGCCGCACGAGCGGAGGAGCCGGTCTCGCGGCTGACCGCGGCCGACGTCCCCGCCGACGAACGGGTGCCGTTCGACATCCACATCGTGATCGACGCCATCGTGGACGGCGGGAGTTTCTTCGAGCTCAAACCGGCCTACGCGGCTGAGCTGGTAGTCGGGCTGGGCCGGATCGACGGGCAGCCGGTGGGCCTGGTAGCCAGCAACTCGGCCGTCCGCGGCGGGGTCCTGTTCATCGATTCCGCCGACAAGGCAACCCGTTTCGTCGATCTGTGCGACGCGTTCAACATCCCGCTGATCTATCTGGCCGACGTCCCCGGGTTCATGATCGGCCGGGAGGTGGAGCGGCAGGGCATCATCCGGCACGGCGCCAAGATGATCACCGCAGTCGCCTCGGCCACCGTCCCCCAGCTGTCAGTGATCGTCCGCAAGGCCTATGGTGCCGGGCTCTACGCCATGGACGGCCCTGGCTTCGAGCCGGACGCCTGCATCGCGCTACCGACCGCCAGGATCGCGGTGATGGGCCCCGACGCCGCGGTGAACGCGGTCTTCGCTGGCCGGATCGCGCAGATGGAGGACGCCGGGGAACGCAACGCGTTCATCGCGCAGCAGCGGGCCGGTTACGAGGCCGACGTCAACCTGTTGCGGCTGGCCTCGGAACTCGTGATCGACGCAGTGGTTCAGCCCGAGGCGTTGCGGGCCGAGATCTCCGCCCGGCTGGCGATCCTGGAAGGGAAGACCAGGATGGTCCCGGCCAAACATCACGGAGTACGGCCAGTATGAGAGGCTGCAGATGAAAGAGATTGTTCAGCAAGGACTCTGGTATGAGGAGTTCGAGCCGGACGTGGTGTACCGGCATCGGCCCGGCCGGACGGTGACCGAGGGCGACAATGTGCTGTTCAGTACGCTCACGATGAATCCGCAGGCGCTGCACCTGGATGCGGCCTGGTCGGCCGGGCAGGCGTTCGGGCAGCGACTGGTCAATTCCCTGTTCACTCTGTCGACCATGGTCGGGCTCTCGGTCTCACAGCTGACCCAGGGCACCATCGTGGCCAATCTGGGCTTCACCGACGTCAGCTTTCCGGCACCGGTCTTCGCCGGTGACACCCTGTACGTGGAGAGCACGCTGGTGAGCAAGCGCGAATCCCGCAGCCGGGCCGGCGAAGGCCTGGTCACCCTGGAGCACGTCGCCCGCAATCAGGACGGGTTGATCGTCGCCCGGGCCACCCGCACCATGCTGATCCGCAAGCGGCCATGAGCTGGTCAGCGGAACCGGGTCCGGCCTGGCTGTTCTGCCCGGCCGACCGGCCGGAGCGCTTCGGCC
>CALMAR010000127.1:0-11728 GCA_937859855.1 uncultured Kineosporia sp. | reverse complement strand
TCGACAAGATGCCGGGCATCCGCGTCTTCCTCCAGGCGGCCCAGGACATCCGCGGCGGCGGCCGCCGCGGATGTAGTCGTCCTGGACCTGGAGGACGGCGTCGGGTCCGCACACAAGGACGCCGCCCGGCAGGCCCTCGCCACCAGCACGCTGGACCCGGCCCGGACGGTGATCCGGGTGAATCCGCCGGACAGCCCCCAGCACCGGCTCGATCTCGAGACCCTGAAGCAGGCTGGCTATCAGGCCGTGATGCTGCCCAAAGCCCAGTCGGCAGAGCAGGTCTTGGCGCTGCACCCGCTAAAGGTGATTGCCCTGGCCGAGACACCGGCCGGAGTGCTGGCGGCGCTCGAGCTGGCCCGGGCCGACAACACGCTGGGACTGATGTGGGGCGCCGAGGATCTGATCGCCGCGCTGGGCGGCCGGTCGAGCCGCCGGGCCGACGGCACCTATCGGGAGGTGGGACGGTTCGCCCGCTCGGCGGTGCTGCTCGCCGCCTCGGCGGCCGGCAAGTTCGCGCTCGACGCCGTCCACCTGGACATACCCGACCTGGATGGCCTGCGGGCCGAGGCGCAGGACGCCGCCGCCTCCGGATTCGCCGCAACGGTGTGCATCCATCCCAGCCAGCTGCCGGTGGTCCGCGCCGCCTACCGGCCCGATCCGGCCGAACTGGCTTGGGCCCACCGGGTTCTGGCCGCTGCCGAGAAGGCCGGGCGGGGCGTGTTCAACTTCGAGGGTCAGATGGTCGACGCGCCGGTACTCCGGCAGGCCGGCACCATCCTCAGCCGGGCCTGACCCGCCCCTCAGCGGCCAGAACGATCAGCCCAGAATCCAGTTCAGCCATCTGAGCAGCGATCCGGCCAGTCATCTCCTGCGCAGTCAGGCCCAGCTGCGCGAGCAACTGCGACCGGCTGGCGTGGTCCAGGAACCGTTGCGGTACACCGAATCCCCGCACGGGCACACCTATACCGGCGTCCTGCAGGGCAGTGCTGACCTGGGTGGCAACCCCGCCGTTCACCCCGTTGTCCTCCAGAACAACCACCAGCCGATGCATCTGCGCCAGGACGGCCAGCTCGGCGTCGAGCGGCAGTACCCACCGCGGATCAAGCACCCGCGCGCCGATGCCGCGATCGGCCAGCAGCTGGGCCAGTTCGACCCCCAGCTCGGCCATCGCGCCCACCGCGAGCACCAGTACGTCGTCCTCCCCCTGCTGCGCGATCACGTCCATGCCGCCGGCCCGGCCGATGGCCGGAATGTCCGGCACCACGGTCCCCTTCTGGTAGCGCACCACGGTCGGCCCGTCGTCCACCGCGACCGCCTCTCGCAGCAGCGCGCGCAACCGGGCGCCATCACGCGGCGCGGCGATCCGGATCCCCGGCACCAGCGCGAGCAGGGACAGGTCCCACATCCCGTTGTGGGAGGCGCCGTCCTCGCCGGTCAGCCCGGCCCGATCGAGCACGAACGTGACCGGCTCGCGGTGCAGGCCGACGTCCATCAGCACCTGATCGAAGGCCCGGTTGATGAAGGTGGCGTAGAGCGCGACCACCGGGTGCAGCCCGCCGTGCGCCATTCCGGCGGCGCTGGTGACGGCGTGCTGTTCGGCGATACCCACATCGATGACCCGATCGGGATAACGCTCCGCGAACCGCTCCAGCCCAACCGGGATCAGCATGGCGGCGGTGATGCCGACGACGTCCGGGCGCTCGTCGGCGATGGCCAGCATCTCCTCGGCGAACACCGAGGTCCAGGTCTGCCCGGGAACACCGAGCGGGACGCCGGTGATCGGGTCGATGACCGGAATTCCGTGGAAGCGGTCGGCCTCGTCCTGCTCCGCGGGCGGATAGCCGTGGCCCTTCTCGGTGATCGCGTGCACGATCACCGGGCCGCCGAAGGATCGGGCCCGGCGCAGGCCGTGCTCCATCGCATCGATGTCGTGGCCATCGAGGGGGCCGATGTACTTCAGTCCCAGATCTTCGAAAAGCCCTTGCGGAGACAGAAAATCCTTCAGCCCCTTCTTGACCCCGTGCAGCGCTTCGTAGGCGAATCGGCCGGGCGGGCCGCCGCGCTGCAGGATCGACCGGGTGATGTCCAGCGCCCGCTCGTAACTCTGGGTGGTGCGCAGGGTGGCCAGCCGCTCGGCCAGCCCGCCGATGGTCGGAGCGTAGGAACGTTCATTGTCGTTGACCAGGATCACCAGGTTGCGATCACGCCCGGCGGCGATGTTGTTGATCGCCTCCCAGGCCATCCCGCCGGTGAGGGCACCGTCCCCGACCACCGCCACCACGTACTGTTCCCGGCGCCCGGTCAGGCAGTTGGCCTTGGCCAGGCCGTCGGCCCAGGACAGCGCGGTGGACGCGTGACTGTTCTCGACGATGTCGTGCTCGGACTCCCGGCGGCTCGGGTATCCGGAGATTCCGCCCTGGCGCCGCAGCGAGCTGAAGTCGTGCCGGCCGGTGACCAGCTTGTGCACGTAGGACTGGTGACCGGTGTCGAAAACGATCTGGTCCCGGGGCGAGTCGAACACCCGGTGGACGGCGAGGGTGAGCTCGACCACACCCAGGTTCGGGCCCAGGTGGCCCCCGGTGCGAGACACCTTCTCGATCAGGAAGTTGCGGATCTGCGCAGCCAGATCGTCCAGCTCGGCGCGAGACAAGACTCGCAAGTCCTCCGGGCCGGCGATGTCGGCCAGCTCCACCATTTGGCTATCTCTCCTCACCGGCATGACCCGCGTGCCTGGCGCGAGTCTACGTTTCCATCTCGGCGCCGCACCCGGCGCCCGCATCGGCCGTTGCAACCTCGCGCGAATGGTCGCTGTCTCGATATGGCCCAGAACCGTTTCTGCGGATTCGGCACCGGGCGGGCACAGCTCGGCCGCAAGGCGGAGGTTAGAGCCTCGGCACGTAGCGGTGCCCGCGCAGGGCCTGTTCGATCAGGCCGACTCCGCGGACGGCGGCGATCAGCCGGGCCTGCTCCGATTCGATCGCCCCGATCAGCGCCTGCTTGGCTCCTGGACCAAGATCATCGGCTAGCTCGGATCGGACCCTGGACAGCGCATCGGTGGTGGCGTGCTGGGCGCCGCGCACATGTTTGCCTGCTAGCCAGGCCAGCGCCAGCGGATGCTGCCGCAGCACCCGATAGCCGCGGTAGTCGGCCGGGCACTGGTCGAGCAGCCATTCGACGGCCGGGCCCGCGAAGCCGCCGGTATCCGGGGGGCGCACGGCCGGCGGCCAGCCCGGCGGCAGATGAACGGCCATCGGGTCAGTATGGGCAGGCCCACCGACAGCCGGCCGGGCAGGCAGGCTTGCGGACACTTTCGCGCGCCCCGCCCGGGCCCGGCGGGGCCCCGGCAGAAATGGCCGCACTCAGACAGGGCGGAGGAGGCGGGCAAGCCGAGAGGCCCCGCAGGTGAAGGGCTGAGCGCGAGCCAGATCGGCGAGGGTCAGCCCCGAACGCCGCAGAGCAGCCCCGAGACCAGTGAGCCGTGCACAGCGGTGGCCGGCTCCAGGGGCGGCCGGGCCGCACCACCGAACAGGTCCACTTTTGGCCAGCCGATGGCGCAGGGGCCGAAGCGGAAACGGCCGTCTCGGAGGGGCGAGATCGGTCATCACAATCTTCACGGATCGGTGTTTGCCAGGCGCCCGGAGGCGGCCTCAGAGTCAAGCGACCGGAACGTGACAGGCGTGTTACTCAATCGTTACCCGAAACAACAAAAGCACGGCCAGGGCGGTTGAACGGCGTCAGAGTAACGGCGTATGTTGCACCACACAACATACGGCGTGATCGTCATCACTAAGGCATCCCGCCCACTCGAAAGGACGGATCGATGAGTTCTGGCAACAAGTGGCGGGTGCTGCCGATAGTGGCGGCCGCGTCCCTCGTGCTCGCGCTGGCCGCATGTGGTGGCAGCGATGACAGCAGCAGCAAGAGCAGCTCCAGCGGCGGGTCGTCCAAGGCGGGCAAGATCGGCGTGATCCTGCCGGAGACCACCACGTCGCCTCGCTGGGAGGCCAACGACCGACCCGCCCTCAAGAAGGCCTTCGACGCGGCCGGAGTGCAGTCGGACATCCAGAACGCCGCCGGCGACAAGGCCAAGTTCGGGACGATCTGCGACAGCATGATCAACGAAGGTGTCACCATCCTGATCATCACCAACGTTGACTCCGACTCCGGCGCCGCCTGCCTGAAGAAGGCCGCCAGCTCCGGCATCAAGGGCATCGACTACGACCGGCTCACCCTTGGAGGCGGCGCCTCCTACTACGTCTCCTTCGACAACGTCAAGGTTGGCGAGCTGATGGGTGAGGGGCTGGAAAAGTGCCTGACCGACATGAAGGAGACCAGCAACGCTGGAGTCGTCTACATCAATGGCGCGCCGACGGACAACAACGCCGCGCTGTTCAAGCAGGGGTATGACGACTACCTGAAGGGCTTGACCGGCAAGGTCAAGATCCTTTCCAGCGACCAGACCGGTCAGTGGGACACCACCAAGGCGGGCCTGGCCTTCGACGGCCTGTACACCCAGTTCAAGAGCCAGATCAAGGGTGTCATCTCGGCCAACGACACGATGGCCACCGGCGTCATCGCCAGCCTCAAGCGCAATGGCCTGGCGGGCAAGGTTCCGGTCACCGGCCAGGACGCCAGCGTGGCTGGGCTGCAGCAGATCCTGTCCGGCAGCCAGTGCATGACGGTCTACAAGAACGTTGCCCTGGAAGCCGACGCGGTCTCCAAGCTGGCGATCGCGATGGCCAAGGGCGACACCGCAACCGCCGATGGGCTGGCCACGGCCACCGTGAAGGACACCACCGCCGGAACCGACGTCAAGTCCGCTCTGGTCATGCCGCAGGCGATCTTCGCCGATTCGGTCAAGACGGTCATCTCCGATGGTTACCAGAAGGCGGCGGACGTCTGCACCGCCGAGTTCACTGCCGCCTGCAAGAAGTACGGCGTTTCCTGACCCAGGACGGGATGGGCCGGCCCGGTGGCAACACCGGGCCGGCCCTAGCCGGATTTCGCCCAAGTGGTGGACACCGGGCCGGGCCTGCTCCGGTTTCACACTGGTGATGATTCGCTGATCTCACGGATGACCCGCCAAGGACGGAGGCGTCGATGAGCACCATGACCACGCCGGAGCCTGCTCCGGTGGCAACCAGCGGTCAGCCGCTGCTCCAGTTGCGTGCAGTGAACAAGAGCTTCGGCGCCGTCGACGTGTTACGCGGCGTGGATCTCGACGTGTATCCCGGCCAGGTGACCGCCCTGGTCGGAGATAATGGGGCCGGCAAGAGCACCCTGATCAAAGGGATCGCCGGCATCCACAGCTTCGACTCCGGCGAGTATCTGTTCGACGGCCGCTCCGTCCATGTCGCCAGCCCGAAGGACAGCAACGCCCTCGGAATCGAGGTCGTCTATCAGGACCTCGCGCTGTGCGACAACCTCGACGTCGTTCACAACATGTTCCTCGGCCGTGAACTGAAGAAGCACCGCCTGCTGGACGAGGACACCATGGAGGCCCGGGCCAAGGACACCCTGGCCGGGCTCTCGGTCCGCACCCTGAAGTCGGTGCGCACGCACGTCTCCAGCCTCTCGGGTGGCCAGCGGCAGACGGTGGCCATCGCGCGGGCCGTGCTCTGGAACTCCAAGGTAGTGATCCTGGACGAGCCGACCGCCGCACTCGGTGTGGCCCAGACCGAACAGGTGCTGCTGCTGGTCCGCCGCCTGGCCGATCGCGGGCTTGGCGTGATTCTGATCAGCCACAACCTGAACGACGTCTTCCAGGTGGCCGACAACATCGCCGTGCTCTACCTGGGTCAGATGGTGGCTCAGATCCCGGCCAGTTCGGTGGACAACAACCAGGTCGTACAGCTCATCACGGCCGGGCGATCGGGAGAGCTGGGCCTGCAGAGCACCAGCCAGTCGGTGCCCAACCTCAGCCGTGCGATCGCCCAGGACGCCGGCCCCGCGGTCAGCGAACCCTCCCATCAGGACGATGTTGCGACCGAAGGGATGGACCCCCGATGAGCACCATCACGACCCAGGAGCCGCAGCAACCGGCTTTCGCCCAGCCGGTGGGCGAGAACTCGCTGGGCGGGGCCCTTCGTGCCTACGGGCAGCGCGTGCGTGGCGGCGACGTGGGCTCGCTGCCGGCGGTCGGCGGCCTGGTGGCTCTGGTCATCGTCTTCGCCGCGCTGAAGGGATCGACCTTCACCAACGCGTTCAACATCGCCAACCTGATCAACCAGAGCGCCGGCGTGATGGTGATCGCGATGGGCCTGGTCTTCGTGCTGCTGCTGGGCGAGATCGACCTCTCGGCCGGCTACGCGGCCGGCACCGCAGCCGCGGTGATGGGCGTGTTCATGACCAAGCACG
Organism: uncultured Kineosporia sp.; assembly: GCA_937859855.1. The sequence continues at coordinate 5,371 of CALMAR010000127.1, read as the reverse complement.
GCTGGCCCTGGCCGGTTGCGCTGATCGCCTGTCTGCTCACCGGCCTGGTGATCGGCGGCTGCATCGGCTGGCTGGTCTCCTACCTGGGCATCCCGTCCTTCGTGGTCACGCTGGCGGCTTTCCTCGGCCTGCAGGGCCTGCTGCTGGTGATCGTCGGCGAGGGCGGGACCATTCCCTACCGGAACTCCACCATTCTGGCGATCATGAACAAGAACATGTCGGTCTGGCTGGGCTGGGTGCTGTTCCTGGTGCTGGCCGCCGGGTATGCGCTGTTGACCTTCCGCCGGTCGGTGTCCCGCCGTGCCGCTGGGCTCAGCGGCGACCCGCTGGCGGTCTGGGCGGCCAAGACCGGATCGCTGGTGCTGATCCTGGCCCTGGCCACCTTCTATCTGAGCCGGGAGCGCAGCCGGAACCCAGCGGTCAGCTCGATCAAGGGCATCCCGATCGTGGTGGCGGTGCTGGTCACCCTGCTGGTGGTGCTCTCCTTCGTGCTGACCCGGACCCCGTGGGGCCGTCACGTCTACGCGGTCGGTGGGAACGCTGAGGCGGCTCGCCGGGCCGGTATCGATGTGGCCACGGTCAGACTGTCCTGTTTCATCATCTCCTCCACCCTGGCCGCCATCGCTGGGGTGCTGATCGCCAGCCGGGACAACTCGGTGTCCCCCACCACCGGAGGCCAGCAGACCCTGTTGTATGCGGTCGGCGCGGCGGTGATCGGTGGTACCAGCCTGTTCGGCGGGAAGGGCCGGATCGTGGACGCCGTGATCGGTGGCCTGGTGGTCGCCGTGATCGACAACGGAATGTCGTTGCTGAACCAGCCCCAGGGCCGGGTGTTCATCGTGACCGGAATCGTGCTGCTGATCGCCGCCAGCGTGGACGCTCTGAGCCGGCGGAGGGCGGCTGCTACCGGGCGTGGCTGATGTCCGATCACCCCGGCCAAGGAGGCGCACAGCATGGCTCGAGGTTCAGGCGTCGCTCAGGACGAGCTTCGCCGCAATAACCTGCGCTCCGTGCTGGCCCGGGTCCATGCCTCGGGGCCGACCAGCCGGGCGGCCCTGACCGCTGAACTTGGCCTGAACCGCAGCACCATCGGAGATCTCACGGCCCAGCTGGAAGCGCTGGGACTGATCAGCGAGATGCGGCCGACGGGTGCCCGGCGCACCGGGCGGCCGTCCCATCTGGTGGTGCCGCGTGAGGACGTCACCGTGGTCGCGGTGATGCTGGACGTCGACCGGATCGTCACCGCCTTGGTCGGGCTGGGCGGGATGGTCTTCGAGCGGCGCGAGCGGCGGCATCAGCCCGGTGAACACGACGCCGACGCGGTGGCGATCTCAGTGGCCCAGGCCATCCGGGAGATACTCGGCCTGGCAGGCGCCTCCCGATGTATCGGAGTGGGCGTGTCCGTGCCCGGCGCGGTCCGCTCGGACGACGGGCTGGTGCGGTTCGCGCCGAACCTGGGCTGGGTGGACGAGCCGTTCAGCGCCCGGCTGCACCGTGAAGCTGGTCTGCCGGTCCGGATCGGAAACGACGCCAACCTGGGCGTTCTGGCTGAGCATCTGCGCGGGTCGGCGATCGGGGCCAGCGACGTCGCCTACGTGGCCGGAAGCGTGGGAATCGGTGGCGGGTTCCTGGTCAGCGGGATGCCGCTGCGCGGTTCGGACGGCTACGCCGGCGAGATCGGCCATCTGCTGGTGGACAGCAACGGTGCGGCGTGCCGATGCGGGGCCCGCGGCTGCTGGGAGACCCGGGTCGGAGAGAACCACCTGCTCGAGGCGGCAGGCTGGCTGCCCGGCGGCGGCCCCACCGCGGTGGCGCAGGTGATCGCCGCCGCATCCAGCGGGGACGGGCGCTCCAGCCGTGCTCTGGCGGACCTGGCGCGGTGGACCGGGATCGGGCTGCGTGCGCTGGTCAACCTGTTCAACCCCGAGGTGATCGTGCTGGGCGGAGTGCTGGCCCAGGTCTGGAAGGCCCGTAAGGAGCAAGTGCTGGACTCGCTGTCCGCTGGTGGACCGGCTGTGCTGCGCGAGGACCTGCGCGTGGTCCCGGCCGGGCTGGGCGACGACTCGGCGCTGATCGGCGCGGCCGAACTGGCCTTCGAGCCGCTGCTGGCCGATCCGCTGGGGATGGCTGGGCGAACCGTTCAGAGCGCCTGAACCTGGAACATTTCAGAGCGCCTGGAGCTGCAGCTGGGTCACCGTTCGATACCGCTCCCCCGGCCGCAGCACCGTACTGGGCCACTCGGGGTGATGCGGTGAATCCGGGAAATGCTGGGGTTCCAGGGCGATTCCGGCGCCCTGCCGGTACAGCGCTCCCGAAGTCGACCGCTGGCTTCCGTCGAGGTGGTTGCCGGTGTAGATCTGCAGCCCGGGCTGGTCGCTGCTGATGATCAGCTGGATCCCGCTGCGCTGCGATCGGAGCACGGCCAGTTTTCGCAGCCCCGAGCCGGGGATCACGAAGTTGTGGTCGATGCCCCGGGCAGCTCGGATCTGCGGATGACCGGCCCGGGTGGCCGGTCCCAGCCGCCCTGGTGAGCGGAAGTCGAACGGGGTCCCCGCAACGCTGGCGTGCTCGCCCAGCGGAATCGATTCCTGGTCGACCGGCGTGTACTGGCCAGCGGGCACGGTCAGTTCGTGATCGTCGATGGAGCCGGCGTCCTCGCCGTCGAGATTCCAGTACGTGTGACTGGTCAGATTCACCAGGGTCGGGGCATCGGTGGTGGCGGTGTACTCGATCGTGACGGTGTCCCCGTCCACGGTGTAGGAGGCCCGGGCGGTCAGGGTGCCCGGGAAGCCCTGATCACCGTCCGGGCTGATCAGTTCCAGAACCGCGTGCTGATCGCCGGCGCTGACGACGTCCCAGGTCCGAATGTCGAATCCGGCCGGCCCTCCGTGCAGGTTGTGCCCCCGATCATTACCGGTGAGCTGAAAGTGCCTGCCGTGCAGAGCGAATTGGGCACCGGCGATCCGGTTGGCGTATCGGCCCACGGTCGCGCCCAGGTACGGGCCCGGCCGCGCATAGTCACCGGCATCGAAGTGACCGAGCACGACGTTTCGCCGCCGTCCGTCGAGGCCGCTCACCTCGAGGCGGCGTACTGCTGCCCCCGTCGTCAGCACTTCCAGGCTGACTCCGGGCTCGCCGCCCAGCCTGAACACATCGGCCCGCTGGCCGCGGGACCTCTGGCCGGACGCCGGCACCGATACGGCCGCCGATGCCGGATCCAGCGCCATCAGTCCTGGACGCGATCGATCAGGCCGTTGCGCTTGGTGACGCCAGCCAGCCAGCGGGCGCTGTCCTTCGGGATCCGGTGCTGGGTCCGGTAGTCGACGTAGACCAGGCCGAACCGCTTGGCGAACCCCTCGGCCCACTCGAAATTGTCCAGCAGGCTCCAGACGAAGTAGCCGCGCAGGTCGACGCCTTCATCGATCGCCCGCCGGGCGGCCCGGAAGTGCCTGTCCAAGAAGTCGATTCGCGCCGGGTCGGCGACTTCACCACCGGCATCGGGTGAGTCGGGGAAGGCAGCACCGTTCTCGGTCACGTACATCGGGATCGGCCCGTAGTCGGCCTGCACGCGGGTGAGCACATCGAACAGCCCCTCCGGATCGATCTCCCAGCCCATGGCCGTGGTGGAGAGGTCCCGCGGCACCGTCTGCACATCGGCGCTGCCGACCCAGCCCGGCGAATCACCTCCGCCAGCCCGCACGACAGCGCGCGAGTAGTAGTTGATGCCCAGAAAATCGATCGGCGGGCCGATGATCTGCAGGTCGCCGCTGGCGATGAAGGCCAGGTCACTGATCGAAGCCACGTCCCGGGCGACGTCCTGCGGATAGCGGCTACGCAGCAGGGGGTCCAGGAAGACGCGATTGGAGATTCCGTCGACCCGCCGGGCCGCGTCCACATCGGTGGCCTGGTCACTGGCCGGATCCACCGGGCTCAGATTGAGGGTGACACCGAAGGTGTTGGTTCCATCCTGGCCGCGCATGGCCTGGATCGCCAGGCCGTGCCCGAGCAGCAGGTGGTGGGCAGCGGCCAGGGCTGCGGCAGGCTCTTTCCGGCCCGGGGCGTGCACGCCCGCCGCGTAACCGAGGAAGGCCGAGCACCACGGCTCGTTCAGCGTGGTCCAGGCGGGAATCCGGTCGTGGAGCTGGTCATGCACCAGCGCGGCGTACTCGGCGAACCGGTGAGCCGTGTCGCGCACGGGCCAGCCTCCGGCGTCCTCCAGCGGTTGCGGCAGATCCCAGTGGTAGAGGGTGACCACTGGCTGGATGTCGCGGGCGAGCAGCTCGTCCACCAGCCGGTTGTAGAAGTCAAGGCCGGCCGGATTGATCGGCCCCCGCCCATCCGGCTGCAGCCGGGGCCACGCCAGGGAGAAGCGGTAGTGCGTGACCCCGAGGTCAGCGAGCAGAGCCACATCCTCGCGATAACGGTGGTAATGATCGTCGGCTATGTCACCGTTGTCACCGTTGGCGATCGCGCCCGGCGTGTGGGCGAACGTGTCCCAGATAGAGGGGGTCCGGCCGCCCTCCCGGATAGCCCCTTCGATCTGATAACTGGCTGTGGCTGTGCCCCAGGCGAATCCAAGGGGAAATCGCAGCACGGAATCCGGCTCTGCGACCGAATCGGGGCTGGGGGCCTGGGCGAGGGCGTGACCGTCCATGATGGTTCTCCTCCTGGTAGCTCGGCTCGTTCAGGAGCCGGGAAGCCGTGCGGTCGAGCGCCGCTCGATCAGCTGGGTGGCCAGTTCGACGTGGTGGGATTCCAGCGGCTCGCCGTCGGCCAGCCGCAGCGCCGTCCGCAGCGCCACAGCACCCATCTCGCGCATCGGCTGGCGCACCGTGGTCAGGGGCGGCGATGCCAGCCGGGCGATCTGTGAGTCGTCGAAGCCGACGATGCTCAGGTCTTCGGGGATCCGGACGCCCCGCGATCGCGCCGCCTCGACGACGCCCAGTGCGGTCTCGTCGCTGGCCGCGAACACTGCGGTGGGCGGCTGCGGAAGTTCCAGCAGGGCGGCTCCTTCGGCCACGCCGTCGGTGTACAGGAAATGCCCCATCCGGACGTACCCCTCGGCGATGGGCGCTCCGGCCGCCTCCATCGCGGCCCGGTAACCGTGCATCCTGGCCTGGTTGCAGGCAGCCCGGACCGGGCCGCCCACATAGCCGATCCGCCGATGCCCCAGGGACAGCAGGTGATTGGTCGCTGCCAGGCCGCCCGAGAAATTGGTGGAGCCCACACTGGTCACCCGGGCCCGCGGGAGATCGAGCGGGTCGATGACCACGAGAGGAAGATGCGCCTGGGCCAGCGCCGTGACGTCGGATCCGATCAGCTCGTCGGAAACAGTGATCACGGCCCGGCGACCGGCCGCGCCGCGTCCGCT
>CALMAR010000126.1 GCA_937859855.1 uncultured Kineosporia sp. | reverse complement strand
AAAGCGTGTGACGGGGCAACCCGTCCGTGGGTTCAAATCCCACCGCCACCGCCCTCTGACCTGCGGCAACGGACATTCCCCTCCTCTGGCCTCCCCCAGATGGCCCGGGCACGTCGAAGGCCTGGCCGATCTGCTCGCCCTGAGGTTCTGGATCAGCATCAGGACGTGAGTTCGTCTGATGCCCTGACTACGTGAGCCGTCAGGAGCAGCGCGGCCGGGATCCTGTCAGAGAACTCGCGGCTAATCGGCTTGGACGGTGTAACGAGTTCCTATCAGCGAGACAACGCCACCTCGGCTCTTGATCTCTGGTTCTAGCCCGATCGTCACGCTGTGAGAACCGCTGAGGATCTGCACCATGCATTCGCGCCGCTCCCCTCCCACCGGCACGTGGTAGGTCGAGCAGCGCCGGTCGGCGGACTGCCCCGCCGCCTGGCTCAAGGCCGACTGGGCGCGCCTGGCCAGTTCATCCACCTGTGTACTCGTGGTCCAGCCACAGACTGTGATTCCTTCGCCATTGCAGTCTCGGTTGATCTTCAACGGCGTGAGCGAGGCCGGTGCGTGAACACGCTGCGCGATAGAGGTCATCCGAGTCTCCGCGCGCTGGCCGCGTTCATGTTGAACATGGATTCCGGTCGGCACCGCCACGGCCGCGAAGAGAGCGCCGGCCAGCGTCAAGCGATAGAAGGGATGGACCGGCCGGCTTGCCTCCATGACCACACATCGGAACCGCAGCCCTTGAGCTTGATCGCCCTTGCGGGTGAGGGACGGCATGCGACTGACCTGACCGGAGCCGATCTCGTTCCCTACCTCACAGAACGACGGGAAGGTCTGGGGCACTGATTGCGTTCTCAACCAGTTGGGTCCGCCGAAGAAGGGCGGCCTGCACGCTACGCATAACCGCTATGGAGAAGAAGCACAAGTGAATGCGGCAGATCGACGTCGCAGATTTCGGCAACTGTACGGACGTTCGGCGCAAGACGACTACGAGCTGACCTGCGGAATGTTCCGCGATTCGTGGACGGCGAAACCGCACAGCTGGGACCATGCCCAGCGGGTGATGAGTTACGCCGAGAGCCAGGGCGGGGACGTGCTGACGTTCGCGAAGGTGCACTGGCCGCACTACTGGGGGCTGGCCATGCCAGTGTCACTGAACCAGGCGATCGACGAGATGGGGATCTCCGAAGAACGAGCCTGTCAATTGCTGCAGCAGATCGCTGATGCGACCCGGCCCGAGCCGCTCGCCAGCTGATCGCGGTCCCCCTGTAGCTCTCTGGCCCGGCCACACTCCGGTCATGCTCCCGCTGGCCCCCTGCTGTGACTGGGCCAGCGGCCTATTGAGGTGGCCAACGGGAGCATCAGTGGGGCATGGTGCACAGCACTGGGCTGAATCGGGGAGCGAGCCATGGGCACCGTGCACAAGGAGATCGATCACCGGATCCGTGAGTTCATCGAGCGGCAGCCGGTGTTCTTCGTTGCCACCGCTCCGCTGGATGCCGCCGGGCACGTGAACGTCAGCCCGAAAGGTCTCTCCGGCACTTTCACGGTGATCGACGACCATACCGTGGCCTATCTGGATCTGACCGCCAGCGGAGCCGAAACCATCGCCCATCTGCGCCAGAACGGCCGGATCACCCTTATGTTCTGCTCCTTCGAGCGGAAGCCCAACGTCGTCCGGCTCTACGGCGCTGGCCGGGTGATCAGTATCTATGACCCCGAATTCCTGGACTGGTCAACGCATTTCGATCATCATCCGGCCGCTCGAGCGGTGATCGTGGTGGACGTCGATCGGGTCAGCGACTCTTGCGGCTATTCACTTCCCCGGATGTCCCTGGACCAGGAACGAGACCTGCTCACCCCGAACATGCAACGCCGCGGCCCCAGTGGCATCGTCGCCTATCGGCAGCAGAAGAACCGGGCCAGCATCGATGGCCTAGCCGCTTTCGACGATGACGACGACCACGCGTGAATCGAGGGAACAGTGCGGACCGGGCCGCGGTTGGAGCCGGCTATGAGCACTATCGGGTTCATCGGCAGCGGACACATCGGCTCCACCCTGGCCAAGCTGGCCGTGGACAACGGCCATGACGTGGTGATGAGTAACTCACGCGGCCCGGACACCCTCACGGCCCTGATCGGCGAGCTCGGCCCGCACGCCCGCGCGGGCAGCGCCGAGGAAGCCGCCCAGGCTGCGGACATCGCCGTCGTCACCATCCCGATGAGGGCCTACGCCCAGGTGCCTTCGGCGCCGCTGGCCAGCAAGATCGTGATCGACACCAACAACTACTATCCGGCGAGGGACGGGCAGATCGCAGAGCTGGACAACGGCACGTTCACCTCCTCCGGCCTGGTGCAGAACCATCTGCCTTCCTCGGCCGTGGTCAAGGCCTTCAACAGCATCACCTCCCAGGATCTGGCCGCGGACGGTTCGCCCAGCGGTACGCCGGGCCGCCGTGCGCTGGCCATCGCCGGGGACGACCTCCAGGCCAAGGCGGTGGTCACCGACCTGATCAACCAGTTCGGTTTCGACACCGTGGACGCCGGGCCGCTGGCCGAGAGCTGGCGGATCGAGCCAGGGACCCCTGGTTATGGCGTCCGGATGGACGTCGCCCAATTGACCAAGGCGCTGGCCGACGCCCAGCCGTGGGCCGGTCAGCCGGGCTGATCTCGCGGGGAATGGAAGGCGCCGATCAGACTCGATCCACCACGTTGCTGAGCAACCCGGTCAGCTGCGGCCGCGACGGTGATGGCAGGTAGGCGAGCAGGGTGACAACCCGCTGGGAACTGCCGATGGTCTTCACCGCGACCAGGCTCTGCTGCTTGTCCACGGTGTCATTGACGTAGACGGCGGCATCGCCGACGTCCTGGATCGGCGTCCGGTCTCCCAGCGAGTTGTTCATCACCCGGTCCACAGCCTGCTGGGGTGAGAGCTTGGCCGCCTGATCGGCCACGAAGAGGTCGATGTACCCGGTGCCGGAGCGGTATTCGCATTGGGCGATGCCGCTACCCATGGTGTCCGGGAGCAGGCCGACCCGGACTGAGGTCCAGCCGAACGCCTTGCTGACCTCATCCAGGGTGAGCAGCTTGCATCCGTCGGCGATCGGGGACGGCGCGGGTCCGCTCGGAGAGGCCGTGACCTGCTCGATGAAGGTGGGCGGCGGGCCGGATGCGTCTCGGCCACCGCATCCGGACAGAGCGAGTACGACGGAGACCGTGATGGCGCCAAGCCAGACCCGACGACTCACCAAGCCAAGATAACTCGTCCGGCTCAGCGCCTGCCCGCGCCACTTCCTGGCCGGGTGCTGACCGGCGCGCGAGCCGGTTGAGCAGCTCGAGCCGACTTGGCGATCGGCATCGGGATCGGCTGGGTCGCCAGGCTGTCCGGTTCCGCCGAGGCCGGCTGCCGCCCGGGGTTCGCCCGCTCGGCAGGCAGCACCAGTACCCGCGCATGCAGGACCGGTCGCTGGGCCAGTGCGGCCCGGACCGCCCGGTGCAGGCCGTCCTCCAGGTACAGGGTGTCGTTCCACTGCACCACGTGAGCGAACAGATCACCGAAGAAGGTGGAGTCCTCCGAGAGCAGGGCGGCCAGGTCGAGAGTGCGCTTGGTGGTGACCAGATCGTCCAGCCGGACCTGCCTGGGCGCCACATCGGCCCACTGCTTGGGGGTGGTGTACCCGTGCTCGGGATATGGGCGCCGATCCCCGACCGCCTTGAAAATCATCGGCGCCACTGTATCGCCACTGAACCGGACCCGGCCGGTCGTCACATCGGCCCGTATCGGCCTCCGGCCTCGGGGGCGCCCGTCCTATGCTCGCGCCCATGACCGAGCCAGCGCCACAGGCAGCGCAGGATCCGATGATCGCGACCGTCCAGGCCGGATACACCTTCACCGGTGCCAGCCTGGAGATCGGCGCCCTGATGACCGGGACACCCGCGGCCAGCCAGCCGGTTCCCGCGGCCGGCGTGCGAGTGCCGATCAGCATGCTCAACCGTCACGGCCTGGTGGCCGGGGCGACCGGGACCGGCAAGACCAAGACCCTGCAACTGCTGGCTGAGCAGCTCTCCGCGGCCGGAGTGCCGGTCTTCGTGGCCGACATCAAAGGCGACCTGTCCGGCCTGTCCCAGCCGGGCCAGCCCAGTGACAAGCTGACCGAGCGAGCCGCGTCGGTGGGCCAGAACTGGATCGCGACCGGCTACCCGGTCGAGTACCTGGCCCTGGGCGCGCAGGGCACCGGGGTTCCGGTCCGGGCCACCGTGACCTCCTTCGGGCCGCTGCTGCTGGCCAAGGTGCTGGACCTGAACGAGACCCAGACCTCGAGCCTGGCCCTGGTCTTCCACTACGCCGACTCGGCCGGCCTGCCGCTGCTGGATCTGAAGGACCTGCGCGCGGTGATCCAGTTCCTGGTCTCCGACCAGGGCAAGGCCGACCTGGAAGGGCTGGGCGGACTGAGCAAGGCCACCGCCGGGGTGATCCTGCGGGAGCTGATCGCCTTCGCCGACGCTGGGGCCGAGGTGTTCTTCGGTGAGCCGGAGTTCGGCACCGCCGACCTGATCCGCACCGCCAGCGATGGCAAGGGGCTGATCACCTGCCTCGAACTGGCCGCCGTCCAGGATCGCCCGGCCTTGTTCTCCACCTTCCTGCTCTGGCTGCTGGCCGACCTGTTCCACGACCTGCCCGAGGTGGGGGACGCCGACAAGCCCAAGCTGGTGTTCTTCTTCGACGAGGCCCACCTGCTGTTCCGCGACGCCAGCAAGGCGCTCACCGACCAGATCGCCCAGACCGTGCGGCTGATCCGGTCCAAGGGGGTCGGCGTCTTCTTCGTCACTCAGAGCCCGAAGGACGTGGACGACGAGGTACTGGCCCAGCTCGGACATCGGGTGCAGCACGCGCTGCGGGCCTACACCCCGGACGACGCCAAGGCGCTGAAAGCCGCCGTCTCCACCTATCCGAAATCCTCCTACGACCTGGAGGAGCTGCTGACCAATCTGGCTATCGGCGAGGCGGTGGTCACCGTGCTGAC
>CALMAR010000125.1 GCA_937859855.1 uncultured Kineosporia sp. | reverse complement strand
CCATCGCCAGCCGGACTGGCCCGCTCGAGCACCCCATGAACCCGTCCGACCTCCCCACCCCGGCCATCCGTCTGGCCTACCCCGGCCTGACCGGACTGGCCGCCGTCCTGACCCCGGTCGCGGGCAGCGCCAGAGGCGCGCTCGCCCTGGTTCTGCTCACCATGATCATCCGGCTGGCGATCCTGCTCCTGTCCATCCGGATGATCCGCGCCGACCGGCTCCGGCGGTCCCTCGCGCCAGAGCTCGACCGGCTGCGCCGCCAGCACTCTGAGGATCCGTCCCGCCTGCTCGAGGAGACCCGCCGGATGTTCGCGAGGCCAGTGGCGGCATGTTCGCCGGTATCGGCCCGGCCCTGGCGCAGGCACCGTTCCTGATGGTGATCTACCGGCTGTGCACCACTGCCGTACACCTCGGTGGCCGTGGCCATGGTGGTCCCGCTGGCGGTCTCGCTCTATCTGCTGACCTCGGCCAGCTGGGCGCTCACCGAGCGGGTGGTGCTGCCGCATCTCATCTGACTGGTCAGCGGGTCCCCGCCGAGACCAGGCCGGATTCGTAGGCGATCACCACCAGCTGGGCCCGGTCGCGGGCGTCCAGCTTCATCAGCAGCCGGCCGACGTGAGTCTTGGCGGTGGCCGGGCTGACGAACAACCGCTCGCCGATCTGGGCGTTGGACAGGCCGCGCGCCACCAGTTGCAGCACTTCGATCTCCCGCCCGGTCAGCGACTCGAGCGAGGGCGGCGGCGGGGCCTGCTGCACCGGCCGGCTGACGAATTCCTCGATCAGATGGCGGGTCACGCTGGGCGACAGCAGTGCCTCTCCGGCCGCGACCAGCCGGATCCCGGCCAGCAGCTGGGCCGGAGGAGTGTCCTTGAGCAGGAATCCACTCGCTCCGGCCTTGAGCGCGCCGAACACGTACTCGTCCAGGTCGAAGGTGGTCAGGATCAGCAGCCGGGCCGTCTGCCCAGGTTGAGCCAGGATGGTCGCGGTGGCCTCCAGCCCGTCCATCACCGGCATCCGGATGTCCATCAGAACCACATCGGGGGACGTCGCCGCCGCCAGCTCGGCCGCCTCGGCACCGTTGGCGGCGGTGCCGACCACCTCGAGGTCGCTGGCCGAGTCCACCAGCACCTCGAAGCCGGCCCGGACCAGGGCCTGATCATCGGCGATCAGCACGCGGATGCTCACGTCACCCGCCCCGGCTCGGCCAGCGGCAACTGCGCCATGACCGCGAAACCGCCGTCCGGCTCCGGCTCGGCCCGCAGCGTGCCACCGAAAACCATTGCCCGCTCGCGCATTCCGATCAGCCCGTGGCCGGTCCCATCGGTCTGGCGGTTCCGGGCCGGTCCCGGGTCGGTGACCTCGAGGGTCAGAGCGCAACCGTCGCTGGTGATCGTGACATCAGCGCTGGGCCCGCCGTGGCGAAGCACATTGGTCAGGGCCTCCTGCACGATCCGGTAGCCGGACAGGTCCACCCCAGCCGGGATCTGGCTGACGTCGCCCTGTACCGAGACCGCGACGCTGACCCCGGCCCGGGCGAAATCCTCGGCCAGCTGAGGGATCTGGCTGAGTCCGGGCGCCGGAGTCAGACTGGCCTGCGGCTCGTCGCCCTGGCGCAGCACTCCGAGCAGCCGCCGCATCTCCACAAGAGCCGAACGGGAGGCGGTCTCCACCGTGGACAACGCTTCCCGGGCCAGTTCCGGCTTGCTGTCGATCACATGGTGGGCCACACCGGCCTGGACCGCGATCACGCTCATCGAATGTGCCACCACGTCGTGCAGTTCTCGAGCGATCCGTAGCCGCTCGTCGGCGACTGCCTGCCGGGCCCGTTCCTCCCGCTCGCGGGCCAGCCGCTGGGCCCGTTCTTCGGCTGCGGTCCAGCGATCCTGCCCGGCGCGCAGGGTTTCACCGGCCACCCAGGCCACCGCCAGCAACACAGCCACGGAGATCCAGGTGCCGGTGCTGACCACGGTCTGCGGCTGCAGCGCCAGGGCGACGGCCATGTTGCCCAGTCCGGCCAGCAGCGCGGCAACCCCCAGGTTGCGGCCGTTGTGCAGGGCCATCGCCAGCACCAGCGCGGCAACGCTCCAGCCCGGGAAACCGTTGAAATGGCCGGTGCTGTAGACGATCACGCCGATCGCTGTGACGACGATCGCGGTTCGCGGGTGCCGCCGATGGACCGCGTACGGCAGCGCCACCACGGCCGCGGACAGATAGGCCAGCGCCGTGGCCGGATGGGCCAGGGGTTCCAGCGGGCGGACGGCCAGGCTGAGCACTAGCACGCCGAACAGGGCCAGCGTGATCGCGGCGTCCAGCAGCCGCGGATCCGGTGCCCGGCCGGGAGTGACCCACCGCGTCATCCCGCCACGGTAACCAGCGGCTGGTCCCGGGTCGTCACCCTGCGGGCGTACATCGTCGCGTAGAGGCCGGTCACCACCACCAGCGCTGGGATCATCTGCCAGCCGCCGTCCAGCACCGTCATCGCACCGGAGGCGTTGAAGGAGGCGTGCACGATGGCGGCGGCCAGTGTGCTGCCGCCGGAATCGGCCATCAGCATCCCGATCAGCAGCCGCAGGAACGGCGCCAGCGCCGCGATCGCGAGCCAGTCGACGATCGCCTCGCCCAGGCTGGTGCCGCGCAGCCCATGGTTCTCGAAGGCCAGCGGAAGGTGCATCAGGGAGAACGGGACGGCGGTCAGTAGTGAACCGACCACCACTCCGCGCGCCGACATCAGCCGGGACTGCAGGAAACCGGCCCAGGCGGTCTCCTCCCACAGGTTTCCGGTCAGCAGGCTGAAGGCGAAGATCAGCCCGAAGACCAGGGCCAGTTCGCCCCAGCCGTGGCCGGGGGCACTCAGGGTGCCGGTGATCGCCGCGATGACCAGGGTCAGCGCGGGGATGGCGAAGATCAGCCACAGGTAGGTGCTCCATCCCAGCCGCCAGCGGGTCAGCCCGGCGAACAGGTCCCGGACCGCGCCCGGCCGGGTAGCGGCCCAGGCGGTGACCATGACGGCGGCCCCGAGCATGACCAGCAGCTGGAGGAACTTGGCCGGCATCAGGTCGACGCCGGCGATCAGGGATCCGATCAGGGCGGGGTAGCTGACCGCGAAGCTGATGGTGAGGAAGCTGGCGATCGGGTGACGGGCGGCGGCACGCCGGATGCTGTTCATGTGCACGAGCCTGAGCGGATGACCACGGCCGGTACATCGCCCGGCGGTCGTACGCCTGTGAGCGCAGCCCCTGGCCGGGGTCAGCCTGAGCACAAAGGGGGGAGGCGTGGCAGCATGGGGGGATGACTGACAGCAACCGGGCTCCTGACCAGCGCTGGCTGTTGTGGGCTCTGGCCGGGGTGGGTGCGCTGCTGTGGATCAGCCTGGTCGGTGTGATCCGGCCGTCCGGTCCGGCCGAGATCGCCGCGATGGTAGCGATCGCGCTGCTGGCCGCCGGTTCCGCGGCGCTGATCATGCTGACCAGTTCCACCGGGCGGGGCATCCCGGTCCGGCCCAACCGCCGTCCCCGCCGCCGGAACCGCTAGCGCCGCCGGGTCATTCCCGGTTCCAGGGCGCGTTGGCCCACGGGTTGTAGTCCACCTCCAGCGGCTCCTGCTCCGGGCGCTGCCCTTCGGGCACATGCTGCAGATTCACCCTGATCCGGTACCAGATCGAGCTTGAGCCGCGCATCCCGTCCACCAGAATGTCGGCCGGTTCCAGGAACCCGGCGATGCCTGCGTGCCGCTGCTTCCAGTGCTCCAGCGCGGTCATCGACTCTTCCCGGGTCTTGGACCGGGCGATCTCGATCAACGGCATCTGGAACTGCCGGCGCCCCTGGCCCTTTGGTGGTTTCTCGGCCGGTCCCAGCCGCTGGGCCAGCTCCAGCAGTGGTTCCAGCGAGCCGGGGGCGCCGTCCATCCCCGCCCAGGGATCGCCGATCCGGGCGTAGCGCTCCAGAACCGTTGCGACGGTGAAGGTCTGCGGATCGCAGTCCGGAACCTCACTCCAGTCCAGCGGAGTCGACACCCGGGCGTCCGGGCGGGCCCGGACCGAATAGGCCGAAGCGACAGTCCGGTCCTTGGCATTCTGGTTGAAGTCGACGAACACGGTCGAGCCTCGTTCCTCCTTCCACCACTTGGCGGTGGCGATGTCCGGAGCGCGGCGGGCCACCTCCCGGGCCACCGACTCGGCCGCCAGCCGGACGTCGCGATACACCCAGTCCGGCCGGATCCGGGCGTAGATGTGAAAACCCTTGGAGCCGGACGTCTTCGGCCAGGAGTTCAGGCCGTTATCTTCCAGCACCTCGCGGGCGACCTGGGCGACGTCCCGGATCTGGGCCCATTCGACCCCGGGCATCGGATCGAGGTCGATCCGCAGCTCATCCGGGTGTTCGAGATCCCCGGCCAGCACCGGGTGCGGGTTCAGGTCGATGCAGCCGAGGTTGACCACCCAGGCCAGGGAGGCGGCGTCCCGGACCACCACCTCGGCCGCCGACGTGCCCGAGCGGTAGTGCAGTTCGGCCACCTCGATCCAGTCCGGCCGGTTCTGCGGCGCGCGCTTCTGGAAGATTGCCTCCTCGTCCAGTCCTTTCACGAAGCGTTTCAGGATCATCGGCCGGCCCCGGACGCCGCGCAGCGCGCCGTCCGGCAGCGCCAGGTAGTAGCGGACCAGGTCGAGCTTGGTGATCCCCGGCTCCGGGAAGATCATCTTGTCTGGGTTGGTGATCGTCACCTCACGCCCGGCAACCTCCAGGACCTGCGGTTTCGGCTTGGCCACCGGCCCACGGTACGGCCTGGGCCAGCGCCGGTCACGACCTCTGCTGGCTGACCAGCTGCTGGTAGCGGCCATAACGGTCCTCGATCAGGGCGCTGCGCCGCGGTTGCGCCGCCGCCACTGGAACCGGCGCCAGCGGGCCCAGCACGTCTGCCTCGGTGACCGCCCCGGCCGCGATCGCCGCGGTCAGTCCGGCCCCGCGCGCGGCGGCGTCCGGCTGGTCCAGCCGTTCCAGCGGAAGCCCCAGCACATCCGCCAGTAACTTCTGCCAGCCAGCAGCCGCCCCCCC
>CALMAR010000124.1 GCA_937859855.1 uncultured Kineosporia sp. | reverse complement strand
TTCCGGGTTCGAGCCCCGGGGGGCCCACCGTTCTGAGCAGCACTTATGTACTGCTCATGATCGCTTTACCGGAGACCGGGCTCACTTGGGTGCGAAACCCGGTTAGCGTGGTCTCGTGGCGGCCGGCGGAATGGCCCGGAAGCGATCGCGGGCACGATCGAACGGCGCGGCGACTCGTCCACCACTCGTCATCCTCGCCCGCCATGCCAGCATCATCTCCTCAATTCCCCCGCGTGTGTCACGGCGGAACTCCGCAGCGAGTAGACAAGTCAGGCGCCAGGCATGCCTACCTCGGACCTGCGCGAACTCGCGCTTCCGGCTGAGCAGATGAACATCGAGCGACGGAACCGTCAGTAGGCAGCGGTGTCTTCATCTTCCCGCGCAGCTGCCGGTAGCTTCTCTAGCCTCGGTGGGTGGACTCGCTAGCGCCGTCGCCCCGCTTCTGCCTTATCTGGTGTGCCGGCTGGCTTCTGCTGGCAGTAGCGGTCCAACGCCACTGGCCTGCCACACCCAAGGGAATCTTGCAGGACCTCGTGATGATCGGAAGCCTGGGCCCGTTCACGCGCCTGGCGCAGCTGCTCATTCGGCTGTGGCGACTGGGTCGCTGGCTGGTACGACGACTCCGCCCGCCACGCCCTCGGCACCATTTCTGAGCGGCGTGGTTGGTGAAGCGACATGTAGCGGATCAAGCAAGAACTTCACCGCCGCCTGGATCGCTGTCAGCCTTGGTAGATGACAGACACAGTCCAGGTTCCTGAGCGATACGCCAGGTTGAACGCGTGGGTGATCAGTGAGAACACCGACGCAGAGGTGCGCTTCCTGGCCTCGGTTTTTGATGGCGTGGAGACACCGGGATCTCGCATGCTCGATTCTGATGGCGATGTTGGGCACGTGGAGGTCGAGATCGGTGGCAGCGTCGTCATGTTGTTCGATGCCAAGCCGGGATGGCCTCGGATGCCTGCGCATCTTCGCGTTTATGTTGCTGACGCAGAGGCGGCCGTGCGGCGGGCGATAGATGCTGGTGGTCGAGTGGTCACCCGTCCAACGCTGCTGGCTTTCGGCGAGCGCGTCGCACGCGTGCGTGATCCGCAGGGCCACCTGTGGTGGCTGCATGAGCGGGTAGAGGACGTCTCGCCGGACGAGATGGGGCCGCGGTTTGCCGATCCGGCGGCCCAAGCGGCCATGGCCTATGTCCAGGAAAGTCTTCGCGAGGAGCTGAGTAGCTCAGCGTCTGAGCGGTGATCGAGTCTAATTAGAACCTCGCGTAGTTTATCAAGCGGTTTGTCTACTTCTGGCGATTCTGCGTGGTGGCTCGATCATGGCATTGTTTCAGGTATAGCCTAGGTGTGAATTGCGTGGCTTAGTGATCGTACTGATGAAGAGGAATAATGCCTGCTAATCGAAAGGATATTTCACTTCCTATTAAGCGAGAAGTGCGGCAGCGATGCGGTTTCCGATGTGTTTTGTGTGGTCTTCCGCTTCATGAATATGAACATATATTAGGATGGGCCAATGTCAAGCGTCACGTGGCCTCGGGGCGGCACTGCACCTGCTGTGCGATCTGCTTTGATCGCTGGCCCGACCGCAGCGGCATCTTCGGCACTTGGAGGGCATGCCCCTCACTTAACGAAAAGCTCATCGGTCAACTTGTCGCAGGACCGAGGGCTTGCAAGCCACTTGGGCGGAGTAGTTTCGCAACCCACGAATCGACCAGGCAAGACGACATACGAAGAGTTGGCGGCAGATGCCCTTGGGCCCGCCTAAAGGTGGTTGACCACCTCGGACTCCAGATTCCGCAGCATCGGCGACTCAGTGCCATGGCTCACCGTTTGGTCCTAGAGCAGGCGTTCCCAGCCATGGCGTCCAGGAACGTTGCTCGTTGATGCCAAGCCCCTCTCGACTCAGTCGGGATCAGCTGAAGTGTCAGCGCGGGGGCCGGTCACCGTCCATAATCCGCTATTATCAATGTGACCAATACGCCGGGTGAGAGAGCCATCCAGTGAGCGAACCGCAGAACGAGGAGTGGCGGCCAGCCGCTGACCGGGACGAATGGCTACGCATCCGGGAGGCGCGAGCCCGGGCCCACGGCCGCCGCACACCAGTCAACCGCTCCGAATACGTCGCGGAACGCCTTGCACAAATAAGCCAGGGACAGCCACCCGGTCACCGCTTGGGCACCAAGCTGGAGCTTCGCAATCTGTGCGAGGTCTCCGTGGGAACCTTCAACGAGGGCGTGAAGCTCGCGCAGAGCCGTGGCTACATCACCTCCCGCTCCGGTCCCGGCGGCGGAATCTTCGTCGCCGAGCTCCCGCCCATCGTGCTCTTGGGCAACTCCGTGCTCGCCCTTGACGGAGATGCCGCCTCGGTGGCCGACGCAGTGCGGATGCGCGATGCGCTCGACCCGCTCCTGGTCGATGATGCGCTGTGGCACTCCTCAGCAACCGACATCCGTGACTTGAAGAGCCTGCTGCGTGACATGGCGACCGCTCGCGACGACGGCGACGGGACCGCCTTCGTGAGGGCGAACTGGGCGCTGCACGCTCGGATCGCCCAGATCAGTCCCAGTGAGATGATCAAGTCGGTCTACTTGAGCTTGCTCGAGATTGTCGAATCCCAGACGCTGTCCGTTTCGGGGACGGCCACCGCACCGCTTCTGGACTACATCGCTGAGCGTTTTCGACTACACGAACGACTTGTCGACGCGATCGAGTCGCGTGATAGCGACCAGGCTCAGCAGCTGCTCAACGAGCACGCCAACGCCGTGCGCCCTGGGGCGCTCGAGACCAGCCCCTGGTGAGCCGGCGCTCCATTGGCCGTGAAGCCGACCTGATCGTCCTTCCCGCGCTTGTCATGTCCAGCCACCTGGAACACTGCGTCGTCGCGACCGCACAGACTGAAGGCCGGGCTTCGAGCTGTGGTTGGGTCAGCGGCTCGCGCTGCAGGGTTCAAGGGCTCAGGAACCACGTGGAGGTCAGTCACCTCGCTCGGAGACTGGGCAGTGGTGAATGTGCAGTCCTCGTCGCAGAGTTCGGCCGGCTCCCTGCGATGCGTGGTCAGATTGCCGTCGCTCCGTCGCCGTGGCTGGAATGCTGCGCCGCCGGAATCCAGGGACTTTCGAAGGCCGTGAGTGAGTCGATGGGGCTGTTCAGAGACCGGCTTCATCCGGCCGGCCCCCCCAAGGGCGAGGACGCATGGTGGACGATCAACAACGAGACCTCAGCCGCAGTGGCCGCGCGCGAGCTGAAGCGCTCCTCATCGCGGAACAGGGCCCGAGCCAGCGCCTGAACCAACTGCAGAACGACTCGTACGCGCAGAGCACCCCCAGCCAGAAAGAGGACTCGGCGATCTTCGATCACTGGATCCGGGCGCGCGCGAACCGTTTCGAGTGAATGGGGACACCTCGAGCGTGCCCGGTCATCGCACCGGCGAGGCGGCCCCGCGGTTGAGGACGGCGGCCAGGGAATCTAGAGCACCGGGAACGGGCCGGAAGTAAGCCCATACGCCGCGCTTCTCCCGCCGCACCAATCCAACATCCAGCAACACTTTCAGATGATGACTCACGGTCGGCTGGCTCAGGCCGAGCGGCTCAGTCAGATCACAGACGCAAATCTCACCAGCCTCACCGGCAGCAGCCGCACTGATCAACGACAACAGCCGGAGCCGGGCCGGATCAGCCACAACCTTCAGGACAGAAGCCAACTGCACCGCCTGGACCTCATCCAGAGCCGCGGCCTGGACCGGCGTGCAGCAGGCGGCCAGATCGGTGACTGGAATCTGTTTCATACCGCCATCTTCACATAGACATTGACGCGCATCTATATTGCGATACATCGACACGCATCGATATGTTGGGGGACCACGATGGCCGGAACTGATGAAGAGCTCGTCGAGCAGATCCGCGACCGGTACGCCGCAGTCGCGCAGAAGATCGTCACAACCGGACAGCCAGCCGGCTGCCGATCCGGTCCTGAGCCGGAAACGGACAGCTGCTGCGGCAGAGCGGCCAGCCCAGCCATCCAGATCGCTGATGTCGGCGAGGGCTTCGGTGCCCGGCTCTACACCGACGCCGAACGCGGTGGCCTTCCCGAGGAGGCCGTCCTGGCCAGCCTCGGGTGCGGCAACCCGATCGCGATGGCTGAGCTGCGCGACGGCGAAACCGTCCTCGATCTGGGCTCCGGCGGGGGAATCGACGTCCTGCTCTCAGCCCGGCGGGTCGGCCCCTCTGGCAAGGCGTACGGCCTGGATATGACCGACGAGATGCTCCAGCTGGCCCGCGCAAATGCCGCCAAGTCCGGGGCCTCCAACGTTGAGTTCCTGAAGGGCCGCATCGAGGCGATCCCCCTGCCAGACGCTTCCATCGACGTGGTGATCTCCAACTGCGTCGTGAACCTGAGCCCTGACAAGGCTGCCGTCCTGGCTGAAACCGCCCGAGTTCTCAAGCCGGGCGGCCGGATCGGAATCACTGACGTCGTGGCCGAAGATCATCTGACTGCCGAGGACCGAGCTGTCCGGGGGAATCACGTCGGCTGCATCGCCGGCGCCCTCAGCTTCAGTGAATACATCGAAGGTCTTACCGATGCCGGGCTCCGTCAGATAAGCGTGACCCCCACGCACGCCGTCGCGAACGGCATGTACAGCGCCATCATCCGAGCCGTCAAAGCCATCGCTCAGCCCGACCAAGCCGCACCGCTCGCCGAACAGCGGATTGTCAATGGGTCCGGGAACGAACCGAATCAACAAGCATGCTGACGAGTTCGTCTCCGGTGATGCTCCATTTCTCCTTCGCCAGGTGCCCGCTCAGTTCCATTCCAGCGATCCCGTGCGCGCCCGACAACAGCAGGGCACCATACCGGCGAGCGTCCTTCCTGCCCACGACACCGGCGACAATCTCAAGGAATTCGGCCTGCGATCGGCCGACCGCGCGCAAGGCGGCCGCCGGGTCTCCTGAGGGTGCACCGAACATCAGCGCGTACAAATGCGGCTGCTTACGGCCGACTCCGATGAGTGTCAGCAAGGCACGCTCGACCCGGGCGGCCGGGGAGACCCGCGGATCTGCTTGCAGACGCTCCAGCTCTTCGGCCACCTCGTTCCAGGCATCGATCGCGAGCTGAGTGAGTAGATGCTCCTTGTCCTGGAAGTGCCCGTAGGGCGCTCCCCGGGACACACCGGCCCGTGCTCCCACGGCGCGAAGCGTCACCGCGTCCGGACCGCCAGCGCTGAGAAGTTCCGAAGCCGCACGCAACAGTGCATCTCGGGTCGCCGCCGCGGACTGCGCTCGGGTGACCATCCCCGGCACTCTAGTTGACAATGTCATCCGAGCCAGACATCTTTTCCGCATGACAGTGTCACATGAGCCTGAACTGGTTGTCGTTTCCGGCGCATCCACCGGTATGGGCGCCGCAACCGCGCACGAATTGGCCAACCGCGGCTACCACGTACTGGCCGGCGTCCGCCGCCAGCGCGATGCGGACGCTATCCGCAGCACCAACATCGAGCCGGTGATTCTCGACATCACCACCCCAGAGCACATCGACGCCCTGGGCGAGCGGGTCACCGCTGACCCGCAGCACCGCCAGCTGCGCGCGGTCGTCAACAACGCCGGCATCGCCGTGAACGCTCCGGTGGAGACTCTTCCCCTCGAGCAGTGGCGTCACCAGTTCGAGGTCAATCTGTTCGGACACATCGCACTCACCCAGGCTTTGCTGCCGTTCCTGCACCGAAGCCACGGTCGTATCGTCAACATCAGCTCCGTCGGCGGCAAGGTCGCCCTGGCCACGTACGGCGCATACGCCGGCGCGAAGTTCGCGCTCGAAGCCGTCAGCGATTCCCTCCGCCGTGAGCTCGCCCCCCATGGCGTACAGGTCGTCGTCGTGGAACCTGGCGGCGTGAAGACGGAGATGGCCGGCCATGGAATCGTTCGAGCGAAAGACTCCGTGAAGCAGATGACCCCCGTGCAGCAGCAGCGCTACGGCGGCCTCATGCAGGCCATCATCAACCAAGCCACGGCATTCACAGAGACCGGCGTACCAGCTAGCCAGGCCGCGCTGGTCATCGCCAAGGCCGTCACTGCCCGCAAACCCCGAATGCGCTACACCATCGGCCGGGACGCGGCCCTGCTCAGCCAATTCGCCCGGATCCTTCCCGACCGCGCACTCGACCGCCTGGCCGCGGCAAACCTCCGTCCATACTTTCCGGAGGACACGCCAACGGACCATCGATTCACCTTCGGCACTGAGGTGCCGTAGATCTCGGTGAAGGCCGGCCGGTGCTGCCCGCAAGACTCAGATCGGCCAGATTCCGGCCCAGCTGCCGGCGGCGGTGGCCGCTTGGACGGCGACGTCCGGGAGCAACTGATTGCGTCCTACGGATCGGCCACCAGGCAAGCCGATCTTGGATGCAGTGGCAGTACATGCGCCAAAAAACGCCCCGAGTGAGCAGCTGCCAGGGCCTGCGTGCGCTGATGTGCTCCTGATGCGGGTAGCATGCCTGGGTTGTCAGATCTTCCGGCGTCGGAGGTGCTCGCAGGAGCACCGTTGCGTAGATTCCAGCCGATGACCGGCCAGTTGCGGTTGCAGGCGAGAGTTTCGCTGCATGGCAACGATTTTCCAGGTCTCGACGTCAGCACCAGCCGGAGGCAGACCGCCACCGGTCGCGAAGTTCGTGTCATGCACAGGAATACCCAGGAACTCTCAGGAGAAGAAATGGCTCAGGGCACTGTCAAATGGTTCAACGGCGACAAGGGGTTCGGCTTCATCACCCCTGATGGCGGCGCGGCCGACCTATTCGTCCACTTCTCGGCCATTCAGTCGAGTGGCTACCGGTCGCTCGACGAGAATCAGCGGGTCGAGTTCGACGAGGAACAGGGTCAGAAGGGGCCGCAGGCCACCAACGTCCGGGTGATCTGAGCCAGCGCTCCGACCCCCCATATCACGTCGTCATCGGGCCCGGGCCCCCCGGGAGATTCAACAGCGGCGGGGCGGCGGAATCCGCCCGCCGGGACACGCGCGGGACCCCCCGCCGGCGGGGGCCGGGGCTTATGACGACACGTCTGAACTGCCTGTCGCCACCCTCGGCTCTGATCGGGCTGGCCCGCGCCGGACAGCGAGCAGCTCCTAGCGGCTGGTGACGATCTTGCCCATCTTGACCACCTCGAAGGCGCTGCCCGGCACCTGCTTCAGCGAGTTCAGGGCGTCATCGCTCCAGCGCCGATCCGGCGCGCCAGAGATGAACCAGTCGCTGCCGTTGTCGGCCACGATCATGCCGTACTGCTTCATCGCCTGCAGAATGATTCGTGCGGTTCGCGGGTACCCGGAGATGTCGAACGAGGCCTTCAGCCGAACCCGCATCCCCATGGGCGGCAGCGCCGAGCTGGTCTGGCTGCTGGCGAAATGCCGAGCCGGAAACACATATCCGGCCCGGCTCTGACTGACCGTGAATCGGATGGCATGGGTGATCCGGCCCGCCTTGACCTCGTCGTAGCGGACCAGGCCGGGAAAGATCGGCAGTCCGGCGGCGTCCGCGCTGGTCCAGCCGGACGGCCGGAGGGTGGTGCTGGCCAGATTGAAGACGGCCCCCGAGCCCGCCGTCCAGCGTGTTCCATCCGCGGCCGGATGGGCCGCGAACAGCTCGTACAGCCGCCAATGGTCGCGGTCGATGACCAGCACGTGCCGGTCCCCGTCGCTGTTCGCACCTCCCTCGATCGGCGCTGACGCCGGAATCGGGTACGGTCCGCGATCGCTCTCGCTGGCGTATTCGAAGCTGACCGGGACCCGCTTCTGGGTGCCGCGCACGACCACATAGGGAATGCCGAACCGACCGCCGTTCCAGTTGGCGCCGAACTCGGCATGCAGATGATCAGTGGCGCCGA
>CALMAR010000123.1 GCA_937859855.1 uncultured Kineosporia sp. | reverse complement strand
CGTGCTGCGGCTGCCCCCGCCCGACCCGACCCGCGGACCGCTGACGTCGCTGGTCAACGAGGCGGCGCTGACAGAGATGGTCCGGCAGGTGGGTGAGCAGGTCAGGCTCAGCGTGGACCGCGGCCGGCTGCCGGTGGTCTACGGCGGGGACTGCACGACGCTGCTGGGCAGCATCCCCCGGCTGAACCAGCAACGCCGCACCGGTCTGGTCTTCATCGACGGGCACGAAGACACCACCCCACTGGACGTCTCGCCCGACGGGGAGGCAGCGAATACCGAACTGGGCCTGCTGCTGGGCATCACGGGCCGACTCCTGCAAGGGCCACTGCGTGCGGCCGTCGGTGTGCTCGACACATCTCAGGTGGCTCTGCTCGGCCCGCGTGACCGGGGTTGGCGAAGCCAGCTCAACGTGGGGAGCCTTGCCGATCACGGAGTCTGGTTCCGCGACTGGCACGAGGTCGCCGGAGCGCCCACCCGCACGGCGCAGGAGGCTGTGCACGCTGTGCTCGCCGACGCCGGCCAGTACTGGCTGCACGTGGACCTCGACGTCCTCGACCCCGTCCAGTTCCGCGCCCAGGGCGTGCCCGGCGACGACGGTCACCCCGGCGGCCTGACCTGGCGACAGCTGCACGAGGTGGTCCTCGGCGCCGTCCAGACCTCCATACCCAGCGGATTGAGCATCGCCATCTACGACCCCGACCAGGACCCCGACCGGCGCGACGCCGAGAAGATCGTCTCCATGGTGCTCGCGATCGCGGCCGCGCTGCCCGATCGATAGCCAGGAGAAGTCCGACCGGCACTTTCTGCACTGATATGAGCCTCCTGCCAGGGTTGCAACAGGTGTGCCATTCGGGGACTTGTAGCGCATTGCCGGCTTCTTCGTCCGGGATCGTGGATCTGCTCATCTGGAGTCTCGTTCATGAGACGAAGGAATAGACGGAATCAACCTTGGTGACGGTCGGGCCGTGTGAAGTGGCCGGAAAAAGCTCAAGGCAAGCACACCGAAAACGATGGGTAGATCAGTCACTGGTGGGAGAGGGTGCTATGGCACAGCGCAGGTGGATGGGCGTCGGACGGTCCTCGGAGGGCGACTCCCGGGAGGCCGGGCTGGGGGGGGGGGGGGGGGGCGGGGCGCGCGGCGGGGCCCGCCCGCGGCCGGGCGGCGGCTCACGCCGCCGTGATCGGCCCGGAAGCGAAGCTGCTCGTGGTCTTCGCCGGGATCGATCACGATCCGAAGGTGCTGGTTGAGACGTTCGAGGAGGTGTGGCCGGGCACGCCGGTGATCGGTTGCACCACCCACGGCGAGATCGGGCCGGGTGGCCCCACCGACGGCTCGGTCACCGTGGCCGCGATCGGGGGCCACGGTCTGAGTGTGCGGATGCGGGTCGCCGAGGGCGTGTCCGGGCGGCAACGGGAGGCCGGCGCCGAAGTCGCGGCCAGCGCTGCGGATCTCGCCGACTACCCGCATCGCGTGCTGCTCCTGCTGACGGACGGGCGGATCCGCGATCAGGAGTCCATCCTTCGCGGGGCCTACGGCGTCCTGGGTGCGGCGGTACCGCTGTTCGGCGGCGCTTCCGCGGACGGCTGGCGGATGACGGGTGGCTACCTGTTCGGCGACGGCGGTGTCTATACCGACGCGGTCATGGGCGTGACCCTCGGATCGGAGGCGCCCCTGTCGGTGGCGGTCCGGCACGGGTGGGATCGGGTCGGTGAGCCGATGATCGTGACCAGCGCAGACAACGGCCGCGTCTACACCCTCGACGACCGGCCGGCCCTCGACGTCTACCTGGACCGGCTCGGTGCACCGCCGGAGGCGTACGTCGACGAGGAGGCGTTCAAGCAGTTCGCCCTCCCGCGACCGCTCGGCGTGCAGCGCCGCAGCGGTGTCGAGGCACGCAATCTCAGCACCGAGGTCGACATCGAGGGCCGCTCCATCGGCGGCGGCAACGCGATCGACCACGGGGGCCTCACCTGGGCGATGACCGGATGCGAGGAGTCCATCCTGGCCGCCACCGACGAGGCGTGCCAGGAAGCGATCGACGGCTTGAACGGCGAGGCGGCGGTCGGCATGCTGACCTTCAGCTGCGCCGCCCTGCGCGCGGTGCTGGGTGATGACGGCATCCGCCGCGAGGGCGAGCGGATCGGTCAGTGGGCCAACGGGACGCCGTTCGCCGGCTTCTACACCTACGGGGAGATCGCGCGTACGCGGGGCATCGACGGTTTTCACAACCAGACCCTTGCTGTTCTTGCCCTGGCGTGACCATGTCCGGCGGCGCAGAGTCATTGCAGGTCCAGCAGCTCGTCGAGCTGCTGGCTGCGATGACCTCACTGTCGGACGAGGCGACCGCTGTACGGGCTGCCGCCGAACGGGCGGCGATGGCGCTGGAGGCAGAGGTCTGTGCCGTCGTGATCGGTCACCGGGTGAGTGCTGCAGTGGGTTATCCGGCAGGACAGGCCCCGGAGTACGCGGAGCTGACCGCCGTCGTGGATCGGCAGACGGACCACCTCGACGTACCCGGCCTGGGCAGATGTCCAGCCGTGGCGGCCGCCTGGGGCAGCAGCCACCCCGGCAGCCTGGTCATCGCCCGCTGTGGCGACGACCCCTTCTCGACGGCCGAGCGAAACATGGTCCGCGGCATGGCCCGGACCTTGGAGCTGACCCTTCGTATGCTGCGCACGCTCCAGGCCGAAACCGAGATGCGGGAGCGCAGTGACCGGCAGGCTGCCGAGAACGCCAGGCTCGCGGAGTCGCTGAAGGAGCAGCAGCAGCTACTGGTACGGCTGTCGGTGATCCAGCGGGCGATCTCGCGCCGGGAGCCGCTGGAGCAGATCCTGGAGACGATCACGGCGGCCGCGCACGACCTGTTGCGCGACGAGGTCGTGGGCCTGTGGATGGTCGATCCGGACGCCCCGGACCGGGCAAAGCTGCGCTCGACGGTCGGCCTGCCGACGACACGGCTGCCCTCGCTACCACTGAGCGAGGCCGGCGCCGCGGGCAAAGCCATGATCAGCGGCAACGTCGTGGTGCTCGCCGGGCACGAGAGCGCCTCGCCGTCGATCAGCGAGCTGACCGGGGGACGCCTGCGAGCATCGATGGCGGCACCGGTGCACGAAAACAACAGGATCGTCGGGGGGTTGCTGGTCGCGTCGTACCAGCCGGACCGGCGGTTCAGCGCCAAGGACGAGCACACGTTGCGGACGTTCGCACAGAACGTCAGTCTCGCCCTGACCGACGCGCACACGCTGCAGCGGGTCCACCTGGCGGCGCACGACGCACTCACCGGCCTGGCCAGCCGGGGCCTCTTCCTGGAGCGGCTCACCGATCAACTGAACGCCGGCGAACCGGCCGCGCTGTTCTTCGTCGACCTGGACCGCTTCAAGCAGGTCAACGACACCCTCGGGCACGCCGCGGGTGATCAGCTCCTGGTGGTGACGGCCGAGCGGATCCGTTCCGAACTGCGCGCGACCGACCTCGCCGGACGCTTCGGCGGCGACGAATTCGCAGTGCTGATGCAGGGCACGACGGACGTGCAGGATGCGATCAGGGTAGGTGAGCGGCTGGTCCAGTCCTTGAGCGAGCCGATCCTGATCGACGGACGGCGGATCGGCGTCGGCGCAAGCGTTGGGATAGCGATGAGTCTTGCCGTCGAAGATCCAGCCGAGCTGATGCGCCGGGCCGACGTCGCCATGTACCAAGCGAAGCGCAACGGACGGGACCGCTGCGAAGTGTTCACCGAAGCGCTGCTGCCCGATTTCGCTGCAAGCTAGGCGATTCCCCCGCGTTCAGCCCGCCAGAACCGATGCTCCCAGCCGGCCTTGCAGCACGCCGCCGGCCGCAGCGCACGCTGTCTGCAGCCTGCTGAAGCTGGTGTCGAGGCGCTCGGGGCGCGGGTTTCGACTAGGGGGGCGAAGTGCTGCCCTGCGGCCAGCCGTCCGGCGAGTCCTCCCAGGCCTCCTGTCGCCCGTACACCGTGAGGTCGAGGAACTGGTAGGGCGTGGCCAGTCCGTCCAGGCCGCGGGCATAGGTCGAGTAGGTGTGGAAGACCGCGCTGCCGTCGCGCAGGAAGACGCTCGCTCCCGGCCAATCCCCGTGCAGGCGCTCGGCCGGGCGACCGGACGCGATCAGTTCCGCCTTGGTCCGATAGTTGTATTCGATCGGCGCGCGGGACTCATCCAGCGTGACATGGAAGTCGTAGTTGAAATCCGATCGATGCGAGGAGAAGAACGGGAAGGTCCACCCGCGCTGGTCCCGGTAGGCCCGGATGCTCGGCCAGGGCGCTCTGGACACCGCGGCGAAGGCGACGTCGCGCTCGCGCAGCGCCTCGAAGTGGGCGTCGTTGAACTGCCGGTCGGCGGCCTGGGTGCAGCTGGGACAGCCCGTGTCCTGCTCCTCCAACCACATGAAATGGTGCACGTAGAGCTGGCTCCGACCGGCGAAGAGATCGACCAGGCCGACGACCCCATCCGGCCCCTCGAAGCGGTAGTCCTTCTCGACCCGCACCATCGGCAACCGGCGGCGGCGCGCGGCGAGTTCGTCGCGAGCCCGGGTGACCTGCTTCTCGGCGGCCAACAGCTGGCGGCGGGCCGCCAGCCATTCACCCTCCGACACGACGGGCGGACGCGCGATCTCTGATTTGCTCATGGCTCAACCTTCCCTCCGCAGACAGACCCGTGCGCCGCCGCGAACTCATCGCTCGGAGCCGACCGGTCGCGCCTTCGCAGAGACTCGAAGAGGGAGGATGCGTGAACAACAAGAACCTGCTTCCGTGGTCGGCCGATCAGACCCGGAGGCGGGCATGACGCTGCTCGACCCAGGCGATGACGCCGTCCGACATCCGGGTGCCGCTGAACGCGTCGATCTCCCGGACGCCCGTCGGGCTGGTCACGTTGATCTCGGTGAGGTACCCGCCGATGACGTCGATCCCGACGAAGACCAGCCCGTAAGCCGCCAGCTCGTCGGCGATCCGGGCGCAGATCTCCTTGTCCCGCGGGGTGACGGCGTCGGCCACGACCTGCGCCCCCGCCGCGATGTTGCAGCGCAACTCGTCGCGGCCCGCCACCCGGCGGACGACACCGATCGGGGCCCCGTCGAGCACCCTCACCCGCCGGTCACCCGCTACGGACTCGGGGATGAAGCGCTGCACGACGACCTGGTCGCGGCCCCTGACCGTGGCGACCTCCAGCAGGGACCTCAGGTTCGGGTCGTCCGGTCGCAGCAGCAGGATGCCACGGCCGGCCATCCCGTCGGTGGGCTTGACCACCGCACTCCCCCACTCGCGCGTCAGTGCCACGATCTCGCCCACGTCGGCGCTGACCACGGTGTCCGGGCACAGCTCGGGGAAGCGCATCGCGAACAGCTTCTCGTTGGCGTGGCGTAGTCCTGCGGGGGCATTGACCAGGATCGTGCGGCTCTGGTCGACGAAGTCGAGGACGAAGGTGGCACGCAGGTACGCGGCGTCCACGGGTGGGTCGGTGCGCACGAACACCGCGTCGGCGTCGTCCAGGAACCACCGCTCGGGCGCGCTGATCTCGAACCAGTCGGGCCGGGCATGCCATCGGCCGTTCTCCAGCGTCGCCGGGCGCAGCCGCACCGGTGTGCAGGTCGCCACGGCGCGGACGTCATGCACACCCAGCGTGGGCATCGTGGTGACCAGGACGCGATGCCCGCGCGCCTGCGCGGACTCCATCAGGGCCACGCTGGTGTCGTGGGCCGCGTTCAGTGACTCGATCGGGTCGATCACGAACACCAGGTTGAGGCGCCGCGGGGAGGCGGTAGCGGACATCGTCGTCCTCCACGGGGTGGTGGCCGGAACTGTCTGAGTTCCTACAGGTGAGAATCTCAGCTCGACGGGCGTCGGGCGAGGTTTTCCGCAGACGGGTGAGGAGCCAACGAGATGGTGATGCCGGTGATCGCCGTGACCGGCCGGCGGCGCAGTGCGAGCGGGGTGCACGACGGGCCGCCAGCACTGGACCGGCTCGAGATCGAGGTCTACTTCGCCGGCTACGCCGACCAGATCGGCGCCGGCGGCGGCCTGGCGGTGCACCTGCCGTCCGGGATCGACGTCGAGGCGGTGATGGACCGCGTGGACGGGCTGGTGCTGACCGGCGGCACGGACGTCGACCCTGCACGCTACGGCGGCTCGCCCGGCCCGGCGATGCTCCCGGTGAACCCCGCGCGGGACGAGCTGGAGCTGGCCCTGCTCGACGCGGCGCTGCGCCGGGAGCTTCCGGTGCTGGCCATCTGCCGCGGACTGCAACTGGTGAACGTCAGCCGGGGCGGCACCCTGCTCGCCCATCTGCGGGAGCATTCGGCCGACCTGCGGCACGACGTGCTGATCGAACCCGGCAGCACGCTGGCGGCCCTGCATGGTCTGCACGGCTCGACCGGCGGCGTGATCAGCGTCAACAGCCTGCACCACCAGGCGGTCGACCGACTGGGGCACGACTTGGTGGTGACGGCACGCGCTCCGGACGGCGTGGTCGAGGGCCTCGAGCTGCCCGGCACACCGTTGCTCGCGGTGCAGTGGCATCCCGAGCAGCTGGACGACGCGCCGCAACCGGTGTTCGGCTGGCTGGTGGACGCCGCCCGCCGACGGCAGCAACCCTGACGGATGCCGGTTTGACATCGCGGCTACCGCTTGACGCTGAGGACTTTGATGTCGGTGTAGGCGAGCAGGCCGGCCTTCGAGTTCTCGACGCCGATTCCCGACTGCTTGGCGCCGCCGAACGGGACGGTCGCGGTCACCACCGGATGCTGGTTGATCCAGACGGATCCAGCCTGCAGGCGTTCGGCCACCGCCGCCGCGTGGTCGAGGTCCGGCGACCAGACCGACGCGCCCAACCCGTAGTCGGTGTCGTTTGCCCGGGCCACGGCATCGTCCAGGTCGGTGTAGGCGAGGATCGGCAGCACCGGACCGAACGGCTCCTCGTCGACCAGTCGGACACCTTCGTCGACGCCGCGCACCAACGTGGTGGGGAACCAGTAGCCGGGCCCGTCGGGCACCTCGCCGGTGAAGAACGCCTCGCCACCACGGGCGAGCGCATCCTCGGTCAGCTCGCGTACCCGGTCGAGCTGCGGCCGGTTCTGCACCGGGCCGGCCGTCACGCCGTCCTGCAGGCCTGGGCCGACCACCACGGTGGCGGCCTCCGCGGCAACAGCCTCGCAGACGTCGCCGAACAGCGCCGCCGGGACGTAGAGGCGCTTCAGCGCCGCGCAGACCTGACCCGAGTTGGAGAAGCCGGCCCAGAACAGGTCCTTCCCGATGGCGGCGGGGTCGGCGTCGTCCAGCACGATGCCCGCGTCGTTGCCGCCCAGCTCGAGGGTGACCCGCTTGAGCGTCCCGGCCGCGGAGGCCATCACTCGCTTGCCGGTCTCGACCGAACCGGTGAAGGAGATCTTGTGGATGCCCGGGTGCGTGGTCAGCGCCTGGCCCAGGTCGTCGGCGCCGGCGATCACCTGCAGGACGCCGGCCGGCAGGATCTGCTGCAGCAGCTCGCCCAGCCGCAGAGTGGCGACCGGGGTGAACGGCGACGGCTTGATGATCACAGTGTTGCCCGCGACCAGCGCCGGGACCAGTTTGAACATGGCCGTCAGCAGCGGGTAGTTCCAGACCGTGATGGCGCCGACGACGCCGATCGGCTCGTGCCGGACCTCGACCCGCCCCGTCTCGTCGTCCTTGATCACCTCCGGGTCGAGCGTGATCGAGCCGAAGTAGTCGACCTGGCGGAGCGCGGCGCGGATCTCGTTGCGGGCGTTCGCCAGCGGCTTGCCCTGCTCCATCGTGATCAGCCGGGCGAGCTCTTCGAGGTTGGCGGTGACGACGTCGGTGATCTGCCGGACGATCTCCTGGCGGCGCGCCATCGGCGTCGCCCGCCAGGCTGGGAAGGCGTCGTTCGCCGCTGTGACGGCCGCATCGAGGCGGGCCGGCGAGGCGGCCGGCACCTCGGTGAACGGCTCCCCGGTCGAAGGGTCGATCACGGCGAGGGTCTCGGTCATGGTCGTCATGGTCGTCTCCCAGTGGTCCGGAACAGCACGTCGCGCTGCTCCCGGGTGTAACGGAAGTTCCTCGTGCTCTGGTCGCGGCGGTCCTCGGCCTTGGCTCGGGCCGACGGGCGCACCGCGATCCGGTCCGACCACGCCTGGACCGCCGGGTAGTCGGCCAGCCTGATGCCGTGCCCCTTGCCCACTCTGGTCCAGGGGAAGCAGGCGATGTCCGCGATCGAGAACTCGCCGCCGTCAGGCCCGGCCAGGTACTCCCGGCCGGTCAACCGCTCCTCCAGCAGGCCGTACAGCCGTTGCGCCTCGGCGTCGAACCGCCGCTGGGCGTACTCGACGACGTGGCCGTCGTCGGGGGCGTAGGTGGTGAAGTGCGTGGCCTCGCCCAGGCCTGGTCCCTGGTTGGCGACCTGCCAGACGGTCCAGCAGACCGCCTCCCAGCGGGCCGCCGGATCGGACGGCAGCAGCCGGCCGGTCTTCTCCGCCAGGTAGAGCAGGATGGCGGCGGACTCGAACAGGGCGATCGGGCCGTCGCCGGGACCCTCGTGGTCCACGATGGCGGGGATCTTGCCGTTCGGGTTGACCTTCAGGTACTCCGGATCGAACTGGTCGCCGCGGGTGATGTCGACCCACCGGACCTGGTAGGGCAGGCCGAGCTCCTCCAGCGCCATGAGAATCTTGCGGGCGTTGGGGGTGACGAAGTAGAACAGCTCGATCACGGCAGCTCGATCAGAGACGGCCGCTAGACGTCGAACCGGGCGCGCATCCGCTCGGCGTAGTCCACCAGGTTCTGCTTGGAACGGGCGTAGTCGCGACCTGCCCAGTCCCACGGCACGTCGGTGACGTGCCGCACGGTGGAGTAGATCGTCGCGTCGTACGAGCTCGGCTCGTCGCCGAGGAAGAACTGCTTGTCGCCCAGGAACGTGGACAGCGCGTCGAAGTCCTCCTGCAGGCAGGTCACGATGTCCTCGGTGGTCCGCAGCCCCATGCCCTGCTTCAGATGCTCGTCGACGATCTTGTCGCGGAAGGCCAGCAGTGCCCCGCGCAACTCGGGCCCCACCTCGGCACCGTTGACGATGTACGGGATGTAGATCTCGAAGCGCTCCAGGGTGCCCCAGCGTGGTTCGATCACGCCCGACCAGTAGGTGTACTCCTCGACCATCCGCTGGAACGCCAGCCCGACGGCCTTGTCGGTGGGGCTCAGGTGGGCGTCGAGCTTGTCGCCGTACTTCTCCTGCAGGTGCTGGATGATCCGGGTGGAGTCGTTCACCTGGTTGCCGTCGTCGTCGACGATGTAGGGCAGCTTCGCGGTCGGGGAGTCGGTGCCCAGCGTGGCCAGGTCCTGCGGCTTCCACTCGAACGGGATCTCCGCCATCGTCATGTAGTTGACGACCTTGGTGACGTAGGGGCTGATGTCGGGCAGCCCCCACGCGGGGATGTATCCGTAAACGGTGATCATGACAAGACTCCTTCGGCTTGGTCGGATCGTGGCGTCACCAGGGCAGGTAATCACCGTTGGCATGCTGAAATCGGCCGGCATTCTCCGCGGTGAGGGCGTCGAGGACCCCGACCACCTGCGCCGCGGCCTCCTCCGGAGAGACGAAATTCGCGGCGTAGCGCTGCATCTGGTCGGGATCGATGACGTCGAGCAGGTGGGTGCGGACCATCCCGGGGTGCAGTGCCTGGACCAGCACGCCCTGCCGGGCCAGGTCGTGGTGCAGGTTGAGCGCGACCATGTTGGCGGCGGCCTTGGAGACGCGGTAGGCGTAGTCGCCGCCGCTGGTGTTGTCGCCCAGCGAGCCCACCCGGCTGGTGAAGATGCCTACCTTCGCGCCGGGCTCGAGCAGGCCGCGCAGCTCGCGGACGACGCGCAGCGGGCCGACGGCGTTCACCTCGAACTGCAGCCGGACGTCGTCCAGATCGACGGTGTCCAGGGTGTCCAGATGCATGATGCCGGCGACGTTGACCAGCCACTCCAACCGGACACCATTCTCCTGCAGGCTCTTTCCAAGGCGGGTTACTGCTTCGTCGGAAGCGACGTCGACGCCGGGCTGTACGGCGATGCCGATGCCGGCGAGGTCGGCGCCGTCGCCGAAGCAGGCGGCGATCACCTCGTCGCCCCGCTCGTGCAGATGCCGGCAGATCGCGTGCGCGATGCCGCGGTCGGCCCCGACGATCAACTTGGCGGCCACGATCACGCTCCTGTCGTCAGCACGGCTTCGGCGTCGTCCACCGGTGCCGGTGCGGGCTCGTGCCGCTCCGCGCCGACCGCGCCGGCCGCGACCAGCCGGTCGATCTCCTCCGTGGTGAGGCCGAGCTCGGAGAGCACCTCGCGGTTGTGCTCGCCGAGCATCGGGGCACCGCGCGGAGGCCCGACCGGGGTGGCGCAGAAACGCGGCGCCGGCCTGGCCTGGCGCAGCCGCCCCGCCACCGGATGGTCGGACTCCACGATCACGCCCGAAGCCAGCACCTGTGGATGGTCGAGCAGCTCGAACCGGCGCAGCGCCGGCGCGCACGGCACGTCGTGCTCGGGCAGGATCTTCAGCCACTCCGCCGCCGGGCGGGTCAGCAGCACCTCCTGGATCACCGCCAGTCGCTCGTTCACGTTGTCGTCACGCTTGGACGGCGTGTCGAACCGGTCGTCCTGGAGGAGGTCGGGGCGACCAGCTGCGGTGCAGAACGCCTGCCATTCCGCGTCCTTCATCGTCGAGACGGTGATCCAGCCGTCGGCAGTGGCGTAGATCAGATCGATGAAACTGGCCGCGCGCTCGGGCTCCACCGGGTGGTCGACGAAGGTGTAGGCGTTCATGTCGGTGGCCCACAGGAACGACAGCATCGTGTCGAGCATCGACAGCTTGATGTGCTGCCCCTCGCCGGTTCGCGAACGGGCCACCAGCGCTGCGCAGACGGCCTGCGCGCCTGCCATCGCGGTGAGCTTGTCCGGCAGCACCGTGCGGATCAGTCGGGGACGCTCGGTGTCGGAGCCGGCCTGGACCGTGGTCAGCCCGGACAGCGCCTGCACGACCGGGTCGTAGACGCGGCGGCCGGCGTACGGGCCCGACTCCCCGAACCCGCTGATCGACAGGTAGACCAGACCGGGGTTGACCTCGCGGAGGTCGTCGTAGGCGATGCCGAGCCGCTCGACCACCCCGGGCCGGAAGTTCTGCACCAGTACGTCCGCGGAGGCGACCAGCTCGCGCAGGGTCGCGGCACCCTCGCTGTGCTTCAGGTTCAGGGTGATCGACCGCTTGGACCGGTTGACGTTGAGGAACATCGAAGCCAGCCCGTGGGACCGGTTGCGCAGCGCACGGACGTGGTCGCCGGTACCGGGAGGCTCGACCTTGATCACGTCTGCGCCCTGGTCGCCGAGGATGTCGGCCGCCCACGGCCCGGACAGCATCGCGGACAGGTCGATCACCCGGATACCGGCCATCGGACCGCTCATGGCGCACCTCACCTACCGCCCGCCAGGACGATCCGGGCTGTCCAGATGTCCATTGGATGGCGTGGACGTCACACCACGCTAGCAGTAACCTCTTAGTAGTCAATTACTTTTTCCTTAGAGATTGTCGGTATGAGGAGGCGTCGGTTGCCGAGTGAGCGACGCACCCTGACGCCGGAGCTGGTCGACGACGCCATCGCCGCGTGTTTCACGGCGCAACCCGGGCGGATGTGCGGCATCGAGCTGGAGTGGCCGGTGCACCCGCGCGACGACGTGCGGGCGAGGCCGGCGTCCGATGTCCTGCTCGCGGCCGCGGCGCATCCCCTGCCCGGCGGCAGCCGGGTGACGATCGAACCGGGCGGCCAGATCGAACTGTCCACGCTGCCAGCGGCGGCCGCCGACGACGTCCTCGACGTCGCTACCTCCGACGCCTCGGCCCTGCAGCGGCGACTGGCCGCGGCAGAGCTGGACGTCTCCGACCGCGCGCTCGACACCCTGCGACCACCCCAGCGCATCCTCGGCGCGGCCCGCTACCGTTGCATGGAGGCGCATTTCGCCGTCTCGGGCGAGGCCGGCAGCTGGATGATGTGCAACACCGCATCCCTCCAGGTCAACCTTGGCCACGACCCGGCTGACCCCGACCGCCGGTGGTCGCTGGCGCACCGACTGGGCCCCGTGCTGATCGCCACCTTCGCCAACTCACCCGGCCTGGACGCCGCCGGCCGGCGCTGGGAGTCGTTGCGTCAAGCGATCTGGTGGTCGATCGACCCCGGTCGCACCAGACCCCCGCGAGACTGCGTGAACGGCAGCCGGTCCGACGCAGTACCTGCCCGCCAGGCGTGGCGCGACTACGCGCTGGCCGCCGACGTCATGATCATTCGGTCCCTGGACGGCGGCGGGGTGAACGCCCCTCGCGGCTTCTGCTTCGGGCGGTGGATGACGACGGGACATCCGGCCGGCTGGCCCACCATCGACGACCTGCACTACCACCTGACGACCCTGTTCCCTCCGGTGCGGCCCCGCGGCTGGCTCGAGCTGCGAATGCTCGACCTGCTCCCACCAGGCACTCGTGATGTCGCCACCCTCGTC
Organism: uncultured Kineosporia sp.; assembly: GCA_937859855.1. The sequence goes on along the minus strand of CALMAR010000123.1, from coordinate 2,819 downwards.
GTGCTCGCAGCCCTCAGCACGGAGGCAGCGAACGATCTGGAAACCCGGATCCCGGACACATCCGGCCTGTGGTGCACCGCGGCGCGACAGGCACTGGCTCACCCCGGACTGGCCGAGGCCGCACGGATCTTGTTCGACACGATCATGCAGGCCCTGCCGGAGGTCTCCAGCGACCGGTCCCGCCTGGACGCAACGGCAGCCTTCGCCGACCGCCATGTTCGCCGCAGCCTGTCCCCGTCACAGCTCGTCGGCGATGCCGAACTCGCCGGCCGCCTCGCACCGGATCTCGACGCCCGGCTGGTGCCGGCGGCGACCTGAGGCCGGCGGACGAGTCAGGCCGACCGTTCAGGGTCGGGGGGTTCGAGGCCGAGCAGGAGCTTGCGGAGCAGCTGCCGCAGCCGGGCCTGCTCCGCTGCGGTCAGTACCGACGCGAGCAGTTGCGTGTCGTGGTCCATCAGGTCGGCGAGCATCGAGTCCACCAGTTCGACACCGGCAGGGGTCAGCTGAACGTCGACGCGACGCCGGTCCTCGGTGTCGACGTGGCGGGTCACCAACCCGGCCTTCTCCAACTTTTCCAGCCTCTGCGAAACGCCGCCGGACGTGATCAGCGCGGACCGGGTGAGCTCACCGGCGGAGCGCCGAAACGGTGGGCCGGCCCGGCGCAGCATCGCGAGCACGTCGATCGTGCCGCGGTCGCTCCCGAACCGGTCGAGCTGCGCCTTGCGCTCCTGTTCAAGGTGTCGCCCGACGCGCCAGACCCGGCTGACGATGCCGATCGAGCTGACGTCGATGTCGGGACGCTCCCGCCTCCAGTCACGCTCTATCCGGTCGACGTCGTCCGGCTCTGCGGCGCCGACCTCGGACCGGACCGGGCGCAGACGCGCGCCGGCGCCGTCCCTCGTCGTCACGGCGTTCGTCTCCCTCATACGCCTACACGGTCGAACGATCCTACCCAAGCGCTAAGATATTTAGTTCGCCGGAGGTTGGTCGCGCTTGTTGCCCACGCAAGGGTCAGCAGCCGCTGTGAATCCATGCATAGAGCTTTCGAACGCATGGGCATTTGGCAGGCGTTCTGCCTGATGAGCGGAGGGCGAGGGATCCGGACCCGCGAGGACGGGGTCATCACGGTTCTACGCAAGGCCCTGGGTGACTCGATCTCCGATCTCAGCGCTCTGGCTCATGCCGGGAGCTGGGCGTCGTCGAAGGCGGGATGGCGGCTCGACACCTTACGCGCCCCGACGAGGTGTCCGCCCAGATAGGCGCCGACGCCGGAGACGGCGGCTCCAGCAAGGGCAAGCCCGGCGCCGGCGCCGTGGCGACCACGCCGGCGGGCCGACCACGACGCCGCGTAGACGCCGACCGCCACGCCGTTGGTCAGGGCGTGAACCAGGCCCACCCGCTTCTCGCGCGGCCCGGCTGCCAACCACTCTGCCCATCCGGTCCACAACGTCGGGGCGGCTGCGAGCAAGCCGGCGCCGACGAGTTTCTGAGCCGAGGCGGAAGAGCCGCGCCCTCCCAGAAGATCAAGCAGCGTGGCCGAGGTCCAGGTGCCGAGCACGACGTCGGTCAGCAGCGGGTGTACCGCGTGGCCGAGCCATTCGCCGCGCAGCACTGACGAACGCGCCCCCCTCCCGAACACGGCCTGAATGGCGGGCTCCAACGAGCGCACTGGCTGGTCAAGAGCCGTGGCCTCCTCCAGCTGCAGCGTCCAGCGCACGATCGAAGGGGGCCGTTCGATGGCGTTCATGCGCATCTCCTCGCAGGCGTGTACGTCGAGACATTCTCCAAGGCGGCTCACGCTGACCCTGCTCCGCGACATGACCCCCGGTCAAGGGATTCATCAGGCGCCGCATCGCCCGCTGCGCTGGCGAGCAGGCATATGGCGTTCAGCGCCGACTGCAGCTTGTCGGAACACACCCTGACAGCGGCAGAACCGGATGGCCGAAGCGCTGCGCGATCCGCGGCTTGACCGCGCGTTCGCCGCATCGTGTGCGGTGGCAGATCCCGGTGGTGTTCATCGGTTGGAGAGGAGTTCCACGACCGGGGCGAAGGTGTCCGCGGAGTTCGCGGGGACGGTCAAGTAGGACAGTCCGAGGCTGTCCCGGCGTCGCAGCAACGTGTCGGCCATCTCCTGCGGCGTTCCACGCAGAACGGTGACACAGTCCCGGGCCGCCAACTCGACCGGGTCGATGCCCATCCTGGCCAGCCACGGCGCTTCGTCCTCGCCTACGGCGATCAGCCCCGCAGCCAGTTCAATCTCTTCGAACCGCTCGCCTGCGGCCCTGCGCAGAACCTCCAGCGAGCCGGCTGCCGCTTCCGGTGTGGTTTCTGGTGCCCAGCCGAGAGCTACCGTATCCGCGTACCGGCCCGCCAGGGCCAGCATTTTCGGCCCGGAACCTGCGACCAGTAACCGGAGCCCCGGCAGCTCGGAGCGGGTCAGCTCCACGGTCGATGCCAGCGCCGCCAGCCGCTCACCCGGACCGCGGAACGGCACACCCACCGCTGCGGCATCATGCTCGGCGCCCGGCCGACCGGCGCCCAGACCCAGCTCGAAGCGATCACCGAGCAGCTCGTACAGGGTGCGCGCTTCCCACAGCAAGAACCGCCGATCGCGCAGCGGGTCGCACAACACCCACGTGCCGACATGCAAGCCCCTGGTCGCGGCAGCTGCCGCCGCCAGAGCCGGCAGCGGCGCCGGCGTCCGCGTCGTGTCAGGCAGCAGGAACGTCGCGAACCCCTGCTCCTCGGCCCGCCGCGCGGACGCCGTCCACGTGTCCAGATCACCGGTGAACCCGTTCGTGACCCCGAACCGAAACCTG
>CALMAR010000122.1 GCA_937859855.1 uncultured Kineosporia sp. | reverse complement strand
TCTTGGTACTGGCCACCTTCTTGGTACTGGCCACCTTCTTGGTACTGGCCACCTTCTTGGCGCTGGCCACCTTCTTGGCGGTCCGGTCCGCGCTCGGGCTGGCCGCCGGGGACCCGGACGCGGGGCCGGCCGCCTTGGCCCGCGGCGCCGTCCCCGACGGGTCCGGGGTGGTGTCCTGATCGTCCATCATCGTCCTTCGAAATGGGCCTTGCCCGGGCCGTTCTCAACGAATGACGTCATCCCCAGCTCCCGGTCGCGGGTGGCGAACAAGCCGGTGAACAGCATCCGCTCGATCTCCAGGCCGCTGACCAGATCGGTCTCCAGGCCCCGGTCGATGGCCTCCTTGGCCGCCCGCAGGGCGTAGGCCGGTCCATCGACGTAGCGCTCGACCCGCTGCCGGGCCGCATCCAGAACACCGGCCGCCGGGACCACCTGATCGACCAGGCCGATCCTCAGCGCCTCCTCCGCTTCGGCGAACCGTCCGGTGAAGATCAGGTCCTTGGCCCGGGCCGGGCCGACCAGCCGGGCCAGCCGCTGGGTTCCGCCGGCTCCGGGAATGACGCCGAGCAGGATCTCGGGCTGGCCGAGCTTGGCGTCGTCAGCACAGACCCGGAAATCGCAGCAGAGGGCCAGTTCGCACCCGCCGCCCAGCGCGTACCCGGTGATGGCGGCGACGGTCGGCTTGGTGATCGCGGCGACCGCCGAGAACGCGGACTGGAGTGCACTGGAGTGGTCGACCATCTCGGTGTACGACATGGCCTGCAGCTGCTTGATGTCGGCCCCGGCGGCGAACACCTTCTCCCCGCCGTAGACCAGGACCGCAGCCACGTCCCGGCGTTGCTGAGCCTGTTGTGCGGCGGCCCGGATGCCGTCCTGCATCTGCGCGTTCAGCGCGTTCATCGGCGGGCGATCCAGCCGGATGATGCCGATCCCGCCGCTGACCTCGAGACGGACGAGCTCAGTCATCACTCACTCCAGTTGTGAAGATCATGGGCAGCCTGCGGACCCCTCGGCGCACCGGGCCGGCCGGCCATCCGCCAGTCCGCCGCGAAGCCTATCGCTGAGCCGCTCCGGCCTCGGGATCCAGTCCGCCATCGCCCAGCATCCGATCCACGGTCAGGGACCAGGTGTGCACCGCGCCCAGGACGGCGTCGACCGCGGACGCCAGCAGCGGCGCCAGCGCCACGCCCTCCCCCACGATCAGCTCGACGCCTGCGGACAGCCGATCCTCGTGCAGGGTCACTTTGACCAGGTTCACCGCGGCAGTGACCGCGTTCGCCGCCCGCAGCCGGACCAGTTCGTCGCCGGGGACGCTGCTGTCCAGCAGCCACTGGCCGAAAACCCGCATCAGCGGCGGTACCGAATCCAGGCAGCGCACGAACACGCTCTGATCCTGGATCCGCACCCCGACGTCGCCGTCCGCATCGATCGCCGGCTCCCAGCCGTTGTCCAGCAACGCCTCGACCACCCGGGCCCGCAGTGGGTCGGGCGGCGGGAAGGACGGCAGCGACGTCGGATCGGTCATCGCCCGACCTTAAGCCCGGCCCGGATCGGCGCCGATAAGCGCAGATGGCGGTCAGGCGATCTGCTCAGCCGCCTACCCAGGATCCCGGTCAGGCAGACTGATCAAATGGTCAAGATCCCGGCTAGTCGCCCATTTCCGCTCGGGGTGCACCTGCTTCCCGGTGGAGACGGTGTTCAGGTAGCCGTGATGAGCGCGCACGCCGATCGGGTCGAGTTCTGCCTGCTCGACCCGGCTCCGGACGGAGAGCTGATCGAGCGCGGGATCGATCTGCCGCACCGCACCCACGATGTGTGGCACGGCCACATTCCCGGGATTCGCGTTGGTCAGCGTTACGGCCTGCGCGTGCACGGCCCCTGGGATCCCCGGCGCGGGCTGCGCCACAATCCCGCCAAACTGCTTCTGGATCCCTACGCCCGGGCAGTGATCCCGCCGCGCCAACTGGTCCCTGAATTGTTCGCGCACACAACCGGACGGGACCTGCACGGTGATGTCCGGATCGCCGACAACCGGGACAGCGCCCCCTGGGCCGCCCTCGGCGTCGTTGTCCCCGGTCCTGCGTCCGGTCCAGTGCCACCGCCAGGCCAGGCCTCGCTGGCGAGCGTGCCCAGCAGCACCCGCCCCCGCACTTCCTGGAACAACACGGTCATCTACGAGGCACACGTCCGCGGCCTGACCATGCGGCTGCCGGGGCTTCCGCCATCGCTGCGCGGGACCTATGCCGGACTGGCTCATCCGGTGACCCTGCAGTACCTGATCGGGCTCGGCGTCACCGCCATCGAGTTGTTACCCATCCAGGCCAGCTTCACTGAGCCACACCTGGTCCGGCGCGGCATGCCCAACTACTGGGGTTACAGCACGCTTGGCTTCTTCGCCCCTCATCTGCCCTATGCCGCGGCCAGCGACCCGGTCGAGGCAGTGGCCGAGTTCCGCACCATGGTCGCCGCCCTGCACGAGGCTGGGCTGGAAGTGCTGCTGGACGTCGTCTACAACCACACCTGCGAGTCCGGCGTCTCCGGCCCCAGCCTGTGCTACCGCGGGCTGGACGCCACCAGCTACTACCGGCTGGACGCCGAAGGCCGGGACGTCGATTACACCGGGTGCGGCAACAGCCTGGATGCGACCTCGACCCCGGTTGTCCAGCTGATACTGGATTCACTGCGGTACTGGGTGCAGGTGATGGACGTCGACGGCTTCCGCTTCGACCTGGCCGTGACCCTGGCCCGCGGCCCGCACGACTTCGACCCCCATCATCCGCTGCTGGTGGCGATCCGCACCGACCCGATCCTGGCCGACGTCAAGCTGATCGCTGAACCGTGGGACGTCGGGCCGGACGGGTGGCGCACCGGCCAGTTCCCCGCCCCGTTCGCGGAGTGGAACGACCGGTTCCGCGACGATGTGCGCGAGTTCTGGCTGCCCGCAATCGCGCGGGTGCGGCGTGGTCAGGACGCCGGGGGGTTGCGGGATCTGGGTACCCGGATCGCCGGCTCGGCCGACACCTTCGCGGCCCGCCGCGGGCCGCTGGCGTCGATCAACTTCATCACCTCCCACGATGGTTTCACCCTGGCTGACCTGACCGCCTACGACGTCAAGCACAACCTGGACAACGGCGAGGACAACCGGGACGGCAGCAACGGCAACCGATCATGGAATCACGGCGCCGAGGGAGCCACCGAGGATCCTGCGATCCTTCAGCAGCGCCGCCGATCGGCCCGGAATCTGCTGGCCACTCTGCTGTTCTCGGCCGGCGTCCCGATGATCGCGGCCGGTGACGAGGCCGGTCGCACCCAACTGGGCAACAACAACGCCTACTGCCAGGACAATGAGATCTCCTGGGTCGATTGGCAGCTGCGGCAGGCTCAGCAGGACCTGCTGGCCACCACCGGGCATCTGATCGCGCTGCGCCAGCGGTTTCCGGCGCTGCGGGCGGAGCGGTTCTTCACCGGCGACCGGCGGCCGGACGGGATGAAGGATCTGAGCTGGTTCGGCCCGGACGGCTCCGAAATGACCTGGCAGAACTGGGAGGACCCGCGGCAGCGGGTGTTGCAGGTGCTCTTCGCTGGGCCGCAGGCCAAGCCGGATTCAGGGCCGGATCCAGAGCTGGTGCTGCTCGTTGTGTGTGGCGCGGCGGAGGAGACGAAGTGCGAACTGCCGAAGGCCGATTCGGTGACTGGCTACGAGTTGCTCTGGGACAGCGCCGATGAACGGCCCGCCACACCCGGGCCCGGCCCGGCGCTCGACGCCGGCACTGCGGTGACTCTGACGTCGTCCAGCATCCGCCTCTACCGCGCGTTCACCCAGAGCTGAATTGGTGCTCCTTCGGCCGCCAGGTCGTTCCGGGCGCCCAGCGCTCAGGCGTTCGCGACCAGGCCCAGCTCCGCCGCCGAAGCCAGCCCATCATGGGCTGGCAGCACCCGCACGGTATAGCCGAACGGCCCGGTGCGGCGCAGCTTGAGCGTTCCCTCGAACACGTACTTACCGGCCTCCAGTTCCTCAGTACAGGCCAGCGGCTGCACCACCGTGTCAGCCAGCGAATCGGACGGTGACACCCGTCCGTGCACCAGCTGCACCTCGACGTCGCGCGGTGCCAGGGTGTCCAGCGACACCACTGCCCGCAGGCCCACCTCGTCGCCGACCTGCGGCGAATCCGACACCCCGGTCGACTCGACGTGCTCCACCCGGACCCCGGACCAGGCCCGGTACATCCGGGACTTGAACGCCGCTCGCTGCGAGGCCACCACCGGCGTCACCGTCCGCCCGGCCACCGCGGCCGGCACATACAGCTGCCGCACGTAGTCGGCCACCATCCGCGAAGCCAGCACCTTGGGCCCGAGCGAGTTCAGGGTGTGCCGGACCATCTCCAGCCACCGGCCCGGCAACCCGCGCGAATCGCGGTCGTAGAACCGGGGCGCCACTGAAGTCTCGATCAGCTCGTAGAGCGCAGCTGCCTCGAGGTCGTCGCGGCGCTCCGGATCAACGACCCCGTCCGCGGTCGGAATCGCCCAGCCGTTCTCGCCGTCGAACCACTCGTCCCACCAGCCATCCAGGATCGACAGGTTCAGGCCGCCGTTCAGCGCCGACTTCATCCCCGAGGTTCCGCATGCCTCGAAGGGCCGCAGCGGGTTGTTGAGCCAGACATCGCAGCCCGGATACAGCACCTGTGCCATCGCGATGTCGTAGTTGGGCAGGAACACGATCCGGTGCCGTACCGCCGGGTCGTCGGCGAACTTGACCATTTGCTGGATCAGTCGCTTACCGGTCTCGTCGGCTGGGTGGGATTTGCCCGCGATTACCAGCTGCACCGGCCGCTTGGGGTGCAGCAGCAGCGCCCGCAGCCGGGCCGGGTCGCGCAGCATCAGGGTGAGCCGCTTGTAGGTCGGCACCCGGCGAGCGAAACCGATGGTCAGTACATCCGGATCGAGGATGTCGTCCACCCAGCCCAGCTCAGCCCTCGAGGCGCCGCGCTTCAGCCAGGACGACCGGACGCGCCGGCGCGCGTCCTCCACCAGCGACGCCCGCATCGCCCGGCGAGCGGCCCAGATCTCCTCCTCCGGAATGGAGTCGACCTCTTCCCAGGCCTTGGCCTCGTTCGTGATCCGCGGGCCGATGTGCCGCTCGGCCAGCTCGATCACCCGATGATCGACCCAGGTCGGTGCGTGCACGCCGTTGGTGATCGAGGTGATCGGCACCTCGGGCGCGTCGAATCCCGGCCACAGGCCCTCGAACATCCCGCGCGAGACCGCACCGTGCAACTGCGACACCCCATTGGCCCGCTGCGCCAGCCGCAATCCCATCACCGCCATGTTGAACACGCCCGGGTCGCCGCCGGCGTAGTTCTCCGACCCCAGCGCCAGCACCCGCTCCACCGGCAGCCCCTGGAGCTCGGCGCCGCCGCCGAAGTGGGCAGCGATCAGGTCCCGCCCGAACCGGTCGATCCCAGCCGGAACCGGGGTGTGGGTGGTGAACACGGTGGCCGCCCGGACCGTCTCCAATGCTTCCTCGAAGGACAGCTCCTGCTCGGCGATCAGCTCCCGGATCCGTTCCAGGCCGAGGAATCCGGCGTGTCCTTCATTGGTGTGGTAGACCTCCGGCGACGGCGTGCCGCTCAGCCGGCACCACAACCGCAGCGCCCGGACGCCGCCGATACCCAGCAGCATCTCCTGGTGCAGCCGGTGCTCCGAGCTGCCGCCGTACAACCGGTCGGTGACCGCCCGGACCGCCTCGTCATTCCCCTCCACGTTGGAGTCCAGCAGCAGCAGCGGGACCCGGCCGACCTCGGCCCGCCAGACGTGGGCGGTCAGCACCCGCCCGCCGGACAGCGTCACGGTGATGGTGGACGCCGTCCCGTCCGGTTCGCGCAGCAACGCCAGCGGCAGGCCGTTGGGATCCAGCACCGGGTAGTCCTCGTGCTGCCAGCCGTCAGCGGTCAGCGACTGCTTGAAGTAGCCGTACTGGTAAAGCAGGCCGACACCGATGATCGGAACGCCGAGATCGCTGGCCGCCTTCAGATGGTCACCGGCCAGGATGCCCAGGCCGCCGGAGTACTGCGGCAGCACTGCGGTGATCCCGAACTCGGGACTGAAATAGGCGATCGCGGCCGGCGGCGGCCCGGCGTTGCCGTTCTCGCCGATCCGGCCCAGCGACTGGTACCAGCGCGGAGCGGTGACGTATTCGTGCAGATCGGCTGCGGCGGCCGAAACCCGCTGGACGAACGACGGGTCGTCGGCGAACGCGTCGAGTTCCTCAGGTGAGAAGGCACCCAGCATCGCGGTCGGGTCATGCCGGACCGTCCGCCAGCGGGCCGGGTCCATGGACGCGAACAGGCCGGAGGTCGGCTCGTGCCACGACCAGCGCAGGTTCATCGCCAGATCAGCGAGGGAGGAGATCGCTGCGGGAAGCATGGTCCGGACAGTGAATCGGCGGATGGCTCTCACGGTCCGCAGGCTACGTCACAGGCCGGGACGACACGCGGCACGACCCGGCCGCCGGGATGACCTCTGCGGCGGCGATCTCGTCGCCCGGTGTGCCCGGCTGGATCACCTGGGTAGCAAGCCCTTACACCACGCGGATTTCCGCGTGAAATCGCTACGCTCCCCGGCAAGATTCCGTGGCTGGGTGCCGATACCTTGTGCCAGGGCTGCCCGGCGGGCGCTCAGCAGTCCCCCAGCAGTCGTGATCAGCAGTCACCCGTAGTCCTCAGCAACCTTCGGCAGTCCCGGCTCTGCCGATGTGCGAACACCCCGGTCCACGGATCACCTTGGAGTATGGCCATTAGTCGCGAGAGCAACGTCGCCCCTGCTGACGGCGCCACGTCCGCCATCACCCCCCCAGGCGGCGCCACGTCCGCCGCCCCGGACTCCGCCGGAGCGGTTGCCGTCCCCGTCGCTGCCCCTGAAACTGGACTGGCGGGCAGACCCGGATCCGATCCGGGCGCCGCCGCGCCCGTCAGCGAGGATGCTGACCCGGCCACCCGCCCGACCGACGCCGATGACGAGGGCCACGAGGGCCCGCCAGGCAGTGATGCCACCGACGCCAGCCAGGAAGGCGACACCGAGCTGATGGGCAAGAACAAGGCCGCCAAGCACGGCGTCCCGGTGCCGGGGATGAGCGCCGCCTTCGGGCCGCCCGCCGCGATCAGGCGAGGTCAGCCTCCGCTCGGCCGGATCCCCGTGCTGGGCGTGACGCCGCTGGTGGATGGCGGGCGGTTCCCGGTCAAGGCGGTCGCTGGCGAGGACGTGCCGGTGACCGCAACCGTTTTCCGGGAAGGGCACGACGCCGTCGCCGCCACCGCGGTACTGATCGATCCGGACGGCGGTCTGCACGCCCAGATCCGGATGACGTCCATGGGGCCCGGACTGGACCGCTACCAGGCCCAGCTGCGCCCGGATCGGCCGGGCCAGTGGGCCTACCGGGTCGAGGGGTGGAGCGACCCCTACGGCACCTGGGACCACGACGCCACCATCAAGGTCCAGGCCGGGATCGATGTCGAGGTGATGCTGGAGGAGGGCGCCCGGCTGTTCGAACGCGTGCTGGCCACGACCAGCCCGCGGAAGAAGCCGGCCAAGACCTTCGAGGCCGCGATCGCCATCCTGCGCGACACCAGCCTCCCCCCGCTGGAGCGGCTCGGTGGTGGCCTGTCGCCGCAGGTGAAGACCGCGCTGGCGTCCAACCCGCTGCGTGACTTCATCACCAGTAGCGACGACTACCGGCTGGACGTGCAGCGGGAGCGGGCGCTGTTCAGCTCCTGGTACGAGTTCTTCCCCCGCTCCGAGGGTGCCCACCAGGACCAGGACGGAAACTGGGTCTCTGGCACCCTTCAGCAGGCCAGAGCCAGGCTGCCGAAGATCCGCGAGATGGGCTTCGACATCGTCTACCTGCCGCCCATCCACCCCATCGGCCGGATCAACCGCAAGGGCCCCAACAACACCCTGACCCCAGGCCCGAGCGACCCAGGGTCTCCGTGGGCCATCGGCTCGCAGGAGGGTGGCCACGAAACCGTGCATCCCGATCTGGGCACGATCGACGATTTCGACGACTTCGTGGCCGCGGCCAAGGCCGAGGGTCTCGAGGTGGCCATCGACTTCGCCCTCAACTGCGCGCCGGACCATCCATGGGCCAAGGCTCATCCCGAGTGGTTCACCACCCGGGCCGACGGCTCGATCGCCTTCGCCGAGAATCCACCCAAGAAGTACCAGGACATCTACCCGACCAACTTCGACAACGACCCGGCCGGGCTGACGGCCGAGGTGCTCAAGGTGCTGCGGCTGTGGATCGACCATGGCGTGACCGTGTTCCGGGTGGACAATCCGCATACCAAAGTCGTGGCGTTCTGGGAGTACGTCATCGCCAGCATCAACGCCGACCGCCCCGACATCCTCTTCCTGGCCGAGGCATTCACCCGTCCGGCGATGATGCACACCCTGGCCAAGGCCGGTTTTCACCAGTCGTACACATATTTCACCTGGCGGACGGCGAAATCGGAGATTGAGCAATACATTACGGAACTCTCCGGCTCAAGTGCGGACTACATGCGTCCGAACTTCTGGCCTAACACGCCAGATATCCTGCACGAGTTCCTGCAGTACGGCGGACCGGCCGCGTTCAAGCTGCGCGCGGTGCTGGCCACCACGCTCTCGCCCAGCTGGGGCATGTACTCCGGCTACGAGCTGTGCGAGCACGTCGCCGTCCGCGGGGGCAGTGAAGAATACCTGGACAGCGAGAAGTTCCAGTACCGGCCACGGGACTGGGACAGCTACGAGGAAGGCGGCTCCAACCAGGGCCGCTCGATCGCGCCGTACATCACACGGCTGAACCAGATCAGGCGCGAACACCGTGCCCTGCAACGCTTGCGCAACACCGTGTTCCACGCCACCGACGACGAGCAGGTGCTCTGCTACTCGCGGCGGCTGGAGTCGGATTCGGCCACCGGTGAACCCGAGGACGTGCTCATCGTCGTGGTCAATCTCGATCCACACGGCACTCGTACGACCTGGGTTCATCTCGACATGCCCGCGCTCGGATTCGAATGGTTCGACGGTTTCGCCGCCGAGGACCTGATCACCGGCGAGAGCTACCAGTGGAGTGAGCACAACTTCGTACAGCTGGATCCCTTCCACGAACCCGCCGACCTCCTCCGAGTCAGGAGGCTCTGAGGTGCCCAGAAGCACATCGACCGGGATGACCGCCGGTGTTCCGCAGGGGTTGCAGTACGACCCGCAGTGGTACCGCAAGGCGGTGTTCTACGAGGTGCTGGTCCGGGCGTTCGCTGATTCGAACGGATCCGGGTCGGGCGACTTCAACGGGCTGATCAGCAAGCTGGACTACATCCAGTCGCTCGGCGTGGACTGTCTCTGGCTGCCGCCGTTCTACGCCTCCCCGTTGCGGGACGGCGGTTACGACATCAGCGACTACCAGGCCGTCCTGCCGGAATTCGGCACCCTGCCCGACTTCCAGGAGTTCGTCGCCCAAGCCCATGCCCGGGGCCTGCGGGTGATCACCGACCTGGTGATCAACCACACCTCCGACGCGCACCCCTGGTTCCAGGCGTCCCGGTCGGACCCCGAGGGCCCCTACGGCGACTTCTACGTCTGGAGCGACACCGACGACAAATACCGTGACGCCCGAATCATCTTCGTCGACACCGAGACGTCGAACTGGACCTTCGACCCGGTCCGGCGGCAGTACTTCTGGCACCGGTTCTTCAGCCATCAGCCCGACCTGAACTTCGACAACCCCGCCGTCCAGGACGCGATCGCCGACGTGGTCCGGTTCTGGATGGACATGGGCATCGACGGTTTCCGCCTGGACGCGGTCCCATACCTCTTCGAGGAGGAGGGCACCAACTGCGAGAACCTGCCCGCCACCCACGGTTTCCTGCGCAAGCTGCGGGTGATGATGGACACCGAATACCCCGGGCGGATCCTGCTGGCCGAGGCCAACCAGTGGCCCAAGGACGTGGTGGCCTACTTCGGCACCGACGAAGAACCTGAGTGCCACATGTGTTTTCACTTCCCGGTGATGCCGCGGATCTACTACGCGCTGCGGGAGGAACGAGCCAAGCCGATCATCGACATCCTGGGTGAGACCCCGGACATTCCGCAGGCCGGTCAGTGGGGCACGTTCCTGCGCAACCACGACGAGCTCACCCTGGAGATGGTCACCACCGAGGAGCGCGCGGCCATGTACGGCTGGTACGCCGCCGATCCCCGGATGCGGGCCAACATCGGGATCCGGCGCCGCCTCTCCACCCTGCTCGACGGCCACCGGTACGAGATCGAACTGGCCAACGCCCTGCTGCTTTCTCTGCCCGGCTCCCCCACCCTCTACTACGGTGACGAGATCGGGATGGGCGACAACATCTGGCTACCCGACCGGGACGCCGTCCGGACCCCGATGCAGTGGACGCCGGACCGCAACGCCGGCTTCTCCACCGCCGACCCCGGCAAGGTGTATCTGCCCGCCGTGCAGTCGCTCAACTACCACTACGCAGCGATCAACGTGGAATCGCAGATGGCGACGTCCTCGTCGCTGCTGAACTGGACCCGCTCGATGCTGCAGGTCCGGCGCGAACACCCGGCCTTCGGGATGGGTTCCTACCAGGCGGTGGAGGCCGACAACGGCGCCGTGCTGGCGTTCCTGCGGATCCTCGAGCCGGACGAGGAGAAGGAGCACCCGGGCGAGATGATCCTGTGCGTCAGCAACCTGTCCCGGATGGCGCAGGGCACCCGGCTGCGGCTGAACCAGTTCGCCGGTGCCAAGATCGCCGATATCTTCGGCGGTACCGGCTTCGACAGCGTGCCGGGCGACGGCCTCCTGCCGCTCACTCTGGGCTCGCGGGACTTCTTCTGGCTGAGGCTGACCGGCGGGCGCACCGCTCCCCCCAGCGGTCCGGGTGACGAGGAGTTCGTCAGCGCCGACGAGGAGCGGGTGGACCGGCTGGCCGATCGGCCCATGATCAGTACTCAATCCGGCAGCCAGCCGGGCGATCCGGCCGATCCCGGCGAAACGCCGCGAAGCCTCACCGGTGAAGGCACGCAGGCCCAGGCCGGCGGGGGCGCGACCGGATGAGCGAACCGGTTGCCGGCGCCGCTGATGTCGCCGGGCTGCTGGCCAGCTGGCTGCCCCGGCAGCGCTGGTTCTCTGCTGGGCCGGGTGGGGTCACGCTGACCTCGGCTGGGCGGATCGAACTCCCCGCCACCCCATCGGCTGCTCCCGCGATCGCCTCGTCGGCTGAAACGGGCGAACAGTTCAGCGACGCGGTCGAGATCGTTGTTCACCTGGTCAGCGCGCTTCCGGCTGGCTCGGTCACCGATCCCGGCGCAGCCAAGACCGCCGGACCGGCGGGTTCGGCCACCTATCAGGTCCCACTGACCTACCACACGGTGGCGGTTCCGGAACTGGGCCATGCCCTGATCGGCGAGCTCAACACGATGGACGGCGTCCGCTATGTGTACGACGCGGCGCACGACCCGGCCTTCGTCAGTGAGTGGACCCGGCTGGTGGCCGGCGGGGGGGAGA